>MGAT01000012.1:29034-29215 GCA_001789855.1 Candidatus Roizmanbacteria bacterium RIFCSPLOWO2_01_FULL_44_13
AACGGCCAGAACAACCGTTTCAATCGAAACCGGCTTGCCGTCTGAATAGTTTTCCGTCACTTGGGTTTTGCCGTCCGGCCGCAAATAGGGGAGCTTTTTCGATTCCCTCAACTTGTCTATTTTCATCGCCAGCTTATGGGCAATTATTATCGGCAATGGCATATACTCCTTTGTTTCCGAA
>MGAT01000013.1:0-1633 GCA_001789855.1 Candidatus Roizmanbacteria bacterium RIFCSPLOWO2_01_FULL_44_13
ATGACGGCAGAGCCAACACTTTTGCTTTATCCTCGGCGGATATCCAATTAAACCAACAGACAGCATAGCTCTCAATCTCGTAAGTATGTTTAGCAGTCCAGGCGGGATCTTTTGAGGACTCGTTTTTTTGACGGTAATCGTACACTCCCCAATCGACAAAGGTGTTAAAACCTTTAAGCTCGATCGGTCCGCCTGTCATCATTCCTACAGCAGTTGCTATTATTTCGCCCTGTTTGACCTTTATTGGTGAATAAATTTCTGTTGTTCGGGAGTCCATAACTTTAGGCAATGGGAATTTTTCTGCGATGGCCTGGAATTTTGGCGAAAGAGTAAGTAAATGTCCAAAACGATATCTAATTCCACAGGGGTGGGCAAAATCAAACGTATATTGAATTTCACCATTTACCGGATAACGGGCTCCGGCAATAACCTGAGCATCATAAGGAGCAGTAACTGTAATCTGATCGGGAAGAGATTTATCAAATCGGAAGCCCCCATGGGGTTTATAGTCTCCACCTCTGTACTGTCCAGGATAAAGAATTGATGTCACTTTTTTTATGTCGACAGGCATTTGGAAAATAAATGGATTGGGACAGGAGTCATATGATTTTGTCAATTGTTTGATTTGCCTCATCGGCAGTACCTTTTCCGGAGAGCGAATTATCCCGGCAATTAAGAATAAAACAACTGCGGCCAAAATAAATAATAAGATTTTTTTCATTAACATCTTATTATATCTTTTATTTGCAAGATGTTCTAATTACCTGAACTTGGGGGAGCAAGAGGATTATATCAATAATTTTTTGTTTGAAAAATATTAGCGGTAAGAAGTTCGATAGAACGACTGAAACAATCATTACAGCCATTTATCCACCCACCCCGATAATGAATTTCAGTTTTGTTTGAAGAAACAATTTCATTTTTACAAAAAGGGCAGACGTACATTGTTTTTCCTTCATTATTTTTTATTTTTAAAATCATAGTATTATAGAAAATTTAAATTAAGATAAACAAACGAAAGTGAACAGTGAAAGTATTATGGAATACCGTTGAAATTAATTATTTTTTTCTTAATGACGGTTTCTTTGGGTAAATATCTTATTAAAGCCCTTTCAACTAAAATAGTTAAAGTAATCTCATTAATTATCGCTTGGGCTTTTGCGTGCTTTACCAAATCAGGATTAAGAAAAAGTGTCGTCCTTTGTTTATTAGTTGTCATACTTCAAATGGTACAACTAATTGTTATAGTTGTAAAGTGAATATTTAACATGCGATATTTCCTATAAACACATTCTTGTTACCTGAACTTGGGGGACCAAAATTAAGCTTATAGCGTTGTGATAATTTAACTATTTAACGAAAGTGTCTTCCGTAGCTAGATTAAAGGTTTCGTAGCCATTTTTTTTAATCCATCGAGACATATTCGTAATTATATAGTTTTTTGTATAATTTCTTATGAAGTTTTCGTTAAGAAACGCCAGGGTTTTTGGCTGGGAGGGACTGAAAGGGTGGGCCCTCAACTCCAAAGAAGATTTTGAGAACGCCTCGGCGGCTTACTTCGAAGTAACGGGTTCTCACGGCAAGGTCAAAACAACCAAGAGCGATAGAGTTTATTTTGATTTGGAAGGAAAAG
>MGAT01000013.1:1642-2930 GCA_001789855.1 Candidatus Roizmanbacteria bacterium RIFCSPLOWO2_01_FULL_44_13
TAATAAATGCTGAAGTTACTCCGGTTGAGAAAGACGACGTAATTATTATTCCCAAAAACACACCTTATGATTATAGAGCAACTGGTGGAGTCCTAAAACTTTTTCTTGTTCATATACCGGCATACGATCCCGAAAACGAAGTAAAATTAGATAAATAGTTAATTTCTGAACTCGGGAGCAAGTCTTCATTTGATTTTTAATCCTATAGCATTTATAATCTCCTTTATGAAAAAAGAAACCCAGCCGCATATTTCTAAACTCAGGAATATCGCATTAATAGGCCTAATGGCATTTGCAGGAGCGACTTCGTGTGAAGCCCCAACCTATAGAGAAATCGGCATAGATGCATTGAGCAAGAACCCTTGTCAATATGTTGACAACATGATTACTACCCAGGGATTTCCTGAATTACTCGGAGAAGAATCTTACTATATTGCTGTTCCTTACTATAATGCAGCTACAAAGATGGTTCAAATTTCAATGGCTGAAAGAGTAACTACTTCCTATCTTTTACATTCTGGCCCTAATCAAGACAGCCCATCGGTAGAAATGATTAATAAAGAAGGTGGATTTCCTCTTCCCGGCATTCCCATTCTTCCTGCTTCGCATACAATATACGAAAACGAAGTAAAGGCCTCGGGACAAATTGTAGAGATAGAACAAGACGGTCAAAAAAGCTGTGTGCTTTCGGCCCACGATGTTGTAGAAATCAAGTAAAATTTAGATAGATGAGTATCACAGAAGATCCTCTGTTGCTCCAGGTTCTTGACTATCTCACTAAATTCGATTTCCCCTTGGCGTATTTAATCCAGAAAAAATTCTGCAGGAGTAGATATTATCTTCATTTGATGATATACTGAATAGGAATCAAGGAATAGTCAACTTTCTTTTAAACAGCAACTTCTTATTATTAATTTTCGGCACAAATGTATGGCAAACAAAATACACGTCGGCAACATTTCTTCGACAACGACGGACAAAGATCTGCTTGACCTTTTTTCGAAGTCGGGTCTAGTGGCCTCGGCAAAAGTGGGTTTGGGCATAGACAAGAAAAATACAGGACACGGATACGTGACGATGGGCGACGACAAAGACGCCGAAAAGGCGATTTTGAAATTCAATAACACCGTTTTAAAGGGCAATAAGATCAGGGTTGCCCGCGCCCACTCAATAGACCAAAATCAGAATTATTTCTCGAATCAGAATAGGTATAGGAGGTTCAGCAGATGAGCGCCTCACACAGCAACCCGTGCATAAGGTGTGGAAAGGAAAGAGTTTTTGTCAAATC
>MGAT01000013.1:2941-6573 GCA_001789855.1 Candidatus Roizmanbacteria bacterium RIFCSPLOWO2_01_FULL_44_13
CAATAGGTTATTCAACCGTTACTACCACTGAAATGGACTGTCCGGACATTGAATGTCAAAGAATAGTCAGCAAGGAAAACAAAACAAGAGCCGACAAATTTAAAGCTTCACAACTGAGAAGAAAAATGAGCTTGAGACGCAGGTAACAAATCTGTTATAACTAAACTAATAGATGGAGATACACCCAGTTTCGACTTTGCTGAACTTATCGGGTAAAACTGCGATTGTTACCGGTGGAGCCCTGGGAATAGGGTACGGCATTTCTTACCGTTTAGCCGAAGCCGGAGCCAACGTTGTCATCGCCAACCGAACCGTTGAGGAAGGAATCAAGGCCGCTCAAGACTTTATAGCCAAAAGGTGGAAAGCTAAAGCAATTGCGACCGACGTTTCCATCGAAGACCAGGTAAAGAAAATGGTCGCCGAAACGGTGGCTGCGTTTGGCTCGGTCGATATCTTGGTAAACAACGCCGGGATCTACCCGTCGATACCCGTTTCTCAAATGACTGCGACCGATTTTGAAAAAGTAATTTCCATTAACCTCAAAGGAGTTTTTCTCACCACTAAATATGTATCCGAGCAAATGATAAAACAAGGAAAGGGCGGAAGGATAATAAACATAACTTCCGTAGATGCCCTCCACCCCTCGTCTGTCGGCTTGGCTCATTATGACGCTTCAAAACACGGCGTCTGGGGCTTCACTAAAAACGTTGCCCTCGAGCTCGCGCCTCATAAAATCTGGGTTAATGCCATCGCTCCGGGAGGAATTTTGACACCGGGTGTAGAAAAACTGCAAAAAAGCATGCCGGTTCCCCAAGGGGTTGATATGAAAAAGATGCTCGAAGCTTTTCTTTCCAAAATCCCAATGCGCCGCATGGGAGAGATCGACGACATCGGAAAAGTAACCCTATTTTTGGCTTCGGACATGTCCTCCTATATGACCGGCTCGCAAATAGTCGTTGACGGAGGGGTGCTGTTATCTTAATATGAACTGGAATATATTAGCTAGTGACGAATCGATCAAAAAAACCGCCAAAGCGCTCCGCGAAAAAGGCTACGAAGTTATTGTTGTTGAAAACGGCAAAGAGGCTTTGGAAAAAATAAAAACAATCATCCCAAAAAATGCTTCGGTGATGAACGGTTCTTCGGTGACTCTCGAACAAATAGGATATATCGATTATCTTAAATCGGGGGCACACGAGTGGAACGACCTTCACAAAAAAATCACTGCCGAGCAAGACCAGGAAAAAAGAGTCTTGCTACGGAAACAATCGGCTCTTTCCGACTTTTACCTGGGGAGCGTTCATGCTTTGACCGAAGAGGGAGAATTTTTAATTGCTTCCAATAGCGGAAGCCAGCTTCCCCACGTCGTCTACACTTCAGACAATCTTATTTTTGTCGTCGGCACCCAAAAGATAGTACCGGCCATGCCGGACGCTTTCCAACGTCTTGAAAAATATGTCGTCCCTTTCGAGGACGAACACATGAAAAAGCTTTATGGAACCGGCACCAGGCTTTCGAAGATAGTTGTTTTTAAACACGAGAGCGTTTATTCCACCCGCAAGGTGAGACTAATTTTGGTTAAGGAAAAACTGGGATTTTAATTAATGTTAAGGCGTGATTAAATAAAAACTCAATAAATTAATAGAAGAAAGAACCTTGGTTATATACCAGATAATTATCTGCGCATTGTTTGTTTGAGTATTCGGGCCGATTTGAATTTCTTCCGGCGAAGGAGAGACACCCTCGTCGTATAGAGTAATCAATTTTACGACTAATTTTTTATTCTCTTTAACCGACAGCGATTCGACGGCTTTAGTTATTTTAACGGCAAGATTGATAAAATTGACAAAAGTCTTTTCTTGCAATGGGATGACTTCGTGATCGATCCTTTCTTTTTCTTTCTCTGGCTCTTGTTTTTGTTCATCTTTCTGTTCAAGCCGTTGTTTCTTTACTGGTTTCTCGTTTGATATGGGCAAAACAATTACTAATAAGGGGGCTTGTTTTTCTTTCAAAATAACCCGTTTTATTTTTTCCACCAGCGCTCGAGTTTCGGGTTTTTTGATTTCCTTTGTTTCTATTCTTATAGTAGGCTTCAACTCTATAGTGCGTTTTAATTCGACAACGCGAGATCTAATTTTAGTAGCTGGTTTTCTGAAAACATGTTCTATCTCTTTCTGTTTGGTTGATATCTTTTTTTCAATCTTAATTCTGCGGTGTGCTTCGGTAACTTTACTCGGCTCGTGTCTTATATGGAATGTCGGCAACGGTACAAAAGTAAGTGGACCTAATTTCAATGGTTTTGGCTCGGATTTTGAGATTTTCTCGTAGACTACCCGGTCAAATATTGTTTTTATTTTCTTTGTTTTTGTTTCCGGTAATGTCGTAATTTTATCGGGTGTCTTTTCTGAAGGTTTAACTACAACTGGTCGTTCTTTTTTAAATTCTTTTTTTTCTGCCGGCGCCGGTTTTTCAACGGGCGGTTTTGGAATATTGACAACAATCATCGGCCGGATTTTTATTTCCGGTTTTATCTCTGGTTTTTTAACGTTGACCTCGATTAATCCGGGACTCTTTTTAGTAAGAGGAGTTGGTTCTAATTTTTTTACCGACCGCTTGATTGTTATTAAGGGCTTTGACTCGTTTTTAAGCGCCCCCATTTTTTCCCGGATCATCGTTTCCCTTTGTTCGTTATTCGTTTTTTGCATGAACTCCGGGTCAATCCCTTTCAACATTTGGATCGCCTTGATTCTTCTCGTGATCGGGTTGTCGCCGTTGTTTTTTGACGCCAGGTTGAGAAGACTGCAGCTGGCCACCGCGGCGCACCTGGTACAATCGTGGCCCATGGGAATGGGTTCGTCTATGGGTATGGCCGAATGCAGCAGTTCTTTTGAGGGAGTTCTACCGATGCCCGCGCCCAATACGATGGCGGCGTTTATCAAGTCTTGAGTCCTTGGTCTATTTGCTGGCCTTGCCTCGAGCGACAATTTTCCTGGCATCGTAGCCTTTATTATAGCGAATATTTTTTGATGAAAGTTTCCAGATTCTGGCGGGCAACGCTATCGGTAAACTGCGCCGGGGGCGACTTCATAAAGTAAGCGGAAGCTTCATTGATCGGCCCGCCGAGCTTGTTGTTTAGGGCCAGTTTGCAGCATCGGATGGCGTCGACGACGACCCCGGCCGAATTCGGGGAGTCCTCGACCGAAAGCCTGATTTCGACGTGGGTAGGGATGTTGCCAAAGTTACGGCTCTCGACTCGGACAAAAGCGACCTTATTGTCTTTTAACCAAGGGACATAGTCGCTCGGCCCGATGTGAATATTTTCCGGGGCGATCTCGAGTTCGCGAAGCTTTAATTGCGAGGTGACGGAACGGGTTTTGGAAATTTTTTTGGAAGTGAGGCGGGTTCGCTCCAACATATTCTGGAAGTCGGTATTACCGCCGACATTGAGCTGGTAAGTTCTGTCGATCGGCATGCCGCGGTCCATGAAAAGATTGACCAAAGTCCGGTGGAGAATGGTGGCGCCGACCTGGGATTTGACGTCGTCGCCGACAATCGGGACTCCGGCGCGCCTGAATTTGTCGCCCCATTTTTTATCCGAGGCGATAAATACCGGCATACAGTTGATCATGGCC
>MGAT01000013.1:6580-9785 GCA_001789855.1 Candidatus Roizmanbacteria bacterium RIFCSPLOWO2_01_FULL_44_13
CTTTGAGACAAACGTTAGCCCAGTATTTGACCGCCTGTTGGCTGCCGACCGGAAGGTAATTAATCAGAATTTCTGCGCCCGACTCCTTGAGGGCTTTGACCGGGTCGGGGATTTTGTTTTTGCTTACTTTAATAACGTCTTTAAGATAGACGCCGATGCCGTCCATGACCGGAGTATTTTGTACTTTAACGCCGGTTTTTCTAACGCGGGCAAAGACATAAGTATTGTTGGGGTGGGCATAAATTGCCTCAGCCAGGTCTTTGCCTACTTTAGTCTGGTTGACGTCGAAAGCGGCTACGACTTCGATGTCAGAGATTCGGTATCCGCCCAAAACAGCATGCATTAAACCGACGACCTTATCCTTGTCTTTGACGTTTTTGTAGTAGGTCAAGCCTTGGACTAGAGAAGAAGCGCAGTTGCCGACGCCGACGATTGCCACCTTAATTGTATTCTTACGCATTTATTCCCTTCATTATATACGAAGCTCGGCCATTTTCAAGGACGGCTTGTTATGAAGAGCTTTCTAAAGAAGGGCGGCGGTATGGATTCTCTCATGTTCTTCCATCTGGGTCTGGTCGCGGGTAATAAATCTAATCTACGCTTGACAAACGAATAATCCTATAGTAATATAAAAACTATGGAAATCAGAGGAGGCGCCCCACGCCCCAATCCCAACAAACTCGCAACAAAAATATTCGCAGGATTAGGCCTCGTAGCCACTGCGACGAGTGCTTGTACAAACTTTGATCTCAACAGAACGGCAGCGATGGCTACTTGGGAAGCAGACCAAACAGCATTTGCCCAAAACCAAATAGTTGAAGGTTATCATGCCACTCAAATTGCCCAATCGAGAGAGGCCGCCGCTACGCCAGAAGCTGATTATGCCACCGATCCGGTATTTTGTGAAAACGTACAAACAACCGTTTCGGATGCCGCCGTTAAGGCAAGGGGTAACCTTCCCGAAAATGAAGTAAAAGGTAGAGATTTATGGGTGGGATTAAATCGCGATGGCGATCTCCATTTTAACACCTTGGAAAGCATACTGAGGCCAAACAATAACAGCGAGATGGACCTTGCTTACGCGGGTGATGCAGTCTGCGTATCACTCGATTATGATGCGTTGACCGACTACATGGGGGGCATTTTCTTGGCTCAACCCCAGAAATAACCAGGCAAAAAATAAAGACTTGGTATAATATTTTTGTGAAAAACTCCTTCGAAGAAAAAGTTTATAAACTCTGCCGCTCCATTCCAAAAGGTAAAGTTGCTATCTATGGACAACTGGCTCGTCTCGCCGGCAATCGTAAAGCGGCCCGCGCGGTCGGATATTATATGAAAACAAATGAGGACGTACCGCACACTCCTTGCCACCGGGTGGTTGCCGCAGACGGATCTTTAACCGGCTACTCCGGTAGAGGAGGAATCGCCGGGAAAAGAAAAATGTTAATAAGAGAAGGTGTTCAATTCAAAAAGAATAAGGTAGATTTAGGTTACTCTCTCTGGAAAAAATCATCTTAACCCGCCGAAAGCAATTCTGTCAAGAATGGTTTTTTTCGACTTAATCATCAGGGCCGGTGTCACGACGTATTCTCCGTAGCGGTCGTTGATTTTATCGACCGCCGCTGAAATCTTTCTTTTTTTCTCGGCGTTGTCTTCAAATAGACTCAAGGTCTGGTCGGCAACGGGCATTAAGCTAAAGCAGGAAACGGCCATTTTGCGGACCACTTTTTTGGCCGGTTGTTCGCGGAAAAGAATCATAATTTTTTTGAATAGTTCCTGGGTGGTGTAAAGAGATTCGTTGAATTTGCGTCCCCTGTGCCAGAAAGTCCAGTCGTCGTAAAGCAATCCGAGGTGAATTCCGGAGGCGGTTTGGTCGGAATCGCGCAGCCGCCTGCCCATTTTTTCCGTCAACATCATTATCAGGGCGGTTAGTTTTTCTGCCTCGTCGGTTTTTTCGCCCAGGGAATATTCCTGGCCGAAACTTTTCCGCTCGCTTTTAAAATCGTCGACTTCCCAACCCCGGAGTCTCAAATACCAGTAATGGCCGACGATGCTTTTAAATACTTGTTTGCGCAAAAAATTATCGGGTGCTTGAAGAAAATCTAGGGGAGAAAAAATACCAACCGCATTCAGCCGCGCCTCATACTTGACGTTTATGCCGTGGAGGTCGACTAAGCCGACTGAAGAATAAACGTTTTTGAGATTTTTATGGTTTATGACGTCGAGGCCGTCGGGCTTGTGGAGAGAGGAGGCGAGCTTGGCGAGGAAACGGTTGGTCGCAATGCCGACGTTGCAAAAAATCCAGTCGCCGATTTCCTGCAAAAATCTTTTTTTGATTTCCGCCCCTATTTCGACAAGAGATTTTTTATGGTAGTCATCGAGCTCGGCAAAATTTATTACCAGTTCGTCGATTGACTTCGGCGCAACGTCGGGCGAATAGTCATGACAAATTCTCATAAATTTACCGCTCACGTCTCGGATCATCTCCGGGTCTGATTCGCGGACAATCACGGCCGGACAAATCTTTTTCGCGTCGCCGACCCGCATGCCGGTTTTAATCCCGAGTTTTTTTGCCTCTATCGACGGAGAAAGAATACAGCCGCCGGGAGAGGGATAAGCGGCGACGACCATGGGTTTGCCGCGCAGTTGTATATTGGCTTGTTGAACGACCTCCGCAAAGCAGGAGTTCAGGTCGATGTGCATTATCGTTGGTGCGGCGGTGTTAATCGGTAGATCCATCAGACACCTCCTCCAGAATCCAATTCAAACTTTCCGTGTCAAAGCGGATTCTAAAATCCAAGTTGCCGTCGGTGACGTGGAAAATATGAAAGAGGCTCCGGCCCTCGCGGATTTTATGATGGTAGGCGAGGCGCTTGATGAAATAGTCGCGCAATCTCCAGCGCATCTTGTAAGGGATGAAGCGGTTTTTCTCGTGATTATAAGAGGCAATGACGCTGACAATCTCGTTCACATGTTCAAGCATGATTACTCTTCGAGCGAGGAACAAAGTAACGAGTCGAGAAGTTCTCGACGTTGCTCGAACAGTAAATATATTCTAGTGAACGATTGTTTACTTTGTCAAGAGCTATTTACTGTTCCTGTCCGTATTGCTGCATCATCTGGTTAATATAATCCTGATTGTCTCCGGTTCCTTCAGGTGCCTGCGGCGCTTGTTTCATCATTTGCTCCTGCAGCGCGTTCATGT
>MGAT01000013.1:9807-9886 GCA_001789855.1 Candidatus Roizmanbacteria bacterium RIFCSPLOWO2_01_FULL_44_13
GCTCCGTTCTTCCTGCCCTTCAATGGTTGGGAAAGGCGTTACGTCTTTGGGTTCTTCAATCGTGAAGACAAACCCGGTC
>MGAT01000013.1:10017-11993 GCA_001789855.1 Candidatus Roizmanbacteria bacterium RIFCSPLOWO2_01_FULL_44_13
GTCCTCGTCGGTATAAACACACTTGAGGCTCAACGACTTTGAAAGGGCATCTTTAATCGAGGTAAAAGAGGTGGGAACCTTCGGCATCATGCCGCGGGAAGATAGATAAAAATAACCACCAACACCAAGGAGAGCCAAAACGACCAAAACAACTATTAAGTTTTTCATATGCCACTATTATGCCGTGGCTTTTTGTTTTTGTCAAATTAAGGAGTAAAATAGACATTATTAGTTAATACCGATATGAAAAATGCTTTAATTATTGGCGGTCTCATCGCCGCTTTTCTTGCCGGTTATTTTCTTTCCCAAAGATATAACTTGAAGGTCGAGCCAAAAACCGCCGCCCCGACGGTAACGGCAACAATCACCACGACGCCTTCAGAAACAGGCGCGGTGACAACAACCATGGCACCGAGCCCCGAGGAAGAAGAAAACATGGAAACCATCATCAAACAATTGCTGGTTGAAAAATACGGGTCTAACGCGAACGACATGACCGTAACTGTTTCTCAACAAAAAGGAAATTATGCCCGCGGCGGGGTAACCGAGCCGGGCGGGGGCGGCATGTGGTTGGCTGTAAGAGTCACCGGCGACTGGCAGCTTGTTTTTGACGGCAACGGCGTACCCGATTGTAATTTATTGAAAGTCACCTATTCGTTTCCGGAAGAAATGTTAGTAGGAATGTGCGACTGACAATTTTAGAAAGGCGGTGATAAATATGATGAGAAATTGGAATTATGACAACTGGGGAATGATGGGAGGCAATTTTCAATGGGTCCAATTGTGGGGTCTTTTGACTTGGATAGCTCTTTTTCTTTTTTTAGTTCTAGGCAGCATATATTTTTGGAAACAAATAAAAAAGAATAAATAATAAGAATCCCTTGCGATAAATTAAATAAAATGTTAACGTTAATTAATTATCAATTGTTATAAATCATATGGACGACAATCAAACACCAGGAGTAGGACAACCAGGTGGACAACCGGTCGGCGGAGGACAACCAGTTCAAACGCCCCCGACACAGGTGCCTCCAGTGCCAACCGTTCCGACAGAAGAACCAATGATGCCTGAAGCACCCAAACCTGAAGAAACGCCAACTCCTCCTTCAACCGGCAATCCGACTCAAACAAGCTGAAGGAAGAATTTTAAGATTGAAAATAAAACCCCGTCTAACCGCGGGGTTTTTGCTATACTTTCATAATGATTTTTCTAGCCCTCAAGACATACAAAGAATCAACCGGGGATGCCGGAATAAAAATGCTTTCGTCGGTGAAAAAAATCAGCGCCGAAACAAAAGTGCCGATCATCGCCGTCGCCCAGGCAACCGAGATTTACAGAATTAAAAAAGAATTGGACATAGAAGTCTGGGCCCAGCACATCGACGCGATTGATCCGGGCAAACACAACGGCTGGATTTCGCCTTATTCGGTAAAGGAAGCTGGCGCAACAGGAACGATCATCGGCCACAGTGAACACAAACTAGACCGGGATGAGGTAATAGAAAGAGTTGCCAAGGCCAAGGAATACGGATTAAAAACCATGGCGATTGGCCAGTCGCCGGAAACGGTTCTCGACTTTGACAATCTTGACACCGACTACGTTGCCTATGAAGAGGAGGATTTGATTGCGGGAAAAGTTTCGATGATCGATCAGCAGGAAAAAGCCATCAGAGATTTGGTTTTGAAACTGCGCCATCCATTGATCATCGGCGCGGGGATTGTCGACGGGGAGGATACCAAAAAAACCGCCGATACCGGAGCCGCCGGAGTCATTATGGCTACCTATTTCGTTACCGCCGAAAACCACGAGGAAAAATTGAGAGACCTTGCCTTAGGATTTAAAGGTTGATTATGAAACCAGGTGTCGATTTTATCGGAGTTTCGGTTTCTTTCTTCTGCCACGACGGAAAATATTTTTTACTCCATAAACGCAGCAACAAATGCCGCGACGAAATCGGCCACTGGGATTTCGGCGG
>MGAT01000013.1:12040-14031 GCA_001789855.1 Candidatus Roizmanbacteria bacterium RIFCSPLOWO2_01_FULL_44_13
AAGTAAAAGAAGAATACGGCGTCGAGAGCTCAATTGAAAAACAGCTACCGGCCCACTCCCTCCTTCGCGAAGAAAACGGCATAAAAACCCATTGGTTAATCATTACTTTTATTGTCAAAGTCGACCGCAAAAAAGTAAAGAATAACGACCCGGAAAAAATCGCCGAGCTCGGTTGGTTTGAGTTGAGGAATCTCCCCAAACCCCTCCACACCGGTGCCCAGTTCACGTTGAGCCGCTACCCGGGAGAGTTTAAAATATATTTATAGTAAAATTTAATAAGAATGATTCTCAAAGATAAAACCGCCATTATTACCGGCGCGAGCGACGGGCTGGGAAAACAAGTGGCATTGAAGTTGGGAGAATCGGGAGTCAATTTGGCCTTGATGGCTCGCCGTAAAGAAAAGCTCGAAGAAGTCAAAAAACAAATAAAAGGAGTCAGAGTAGCAATTTACCCTTGTGACATTAAGGAATCAATTCAAGTAAAAGAGGCCGTCAAGAAAATTATTGCTGACTTCAAAACGATTGACATTCTTCTGAATATCGCCGGCATCTGGCAAAAAAGAATGCCAGTCGAAGGAATCGACGAACAGGTCATAGGCGACGTCATTTCTATCAATTTGACAGGATTAATCTATATAACGAGATTAATAATTCCGGTTCTGAAAAAACAACCGGAGTCGGCAATCATTAATGTTTCGTCTAAATCCGGTGTTATGGCTCAAGTCGGCCAATCCGTTTATACGGCGTCAAAATACGGAGTGAGAGGATTTACTGATGTCATAAGAGAAGATTTGAGGGGAACGAGCGTTAAAGTGGCCGGAGTTTATCAGAGCGGAGTAAAAACCGAAATGTTTTCCAAAACCGGAGAAAAATTTGATGAAGGAGTTTTTGAACAATTTACCGACCCGAAAGATTTAGCCAGCGCTATTGTCTTTATGCTTTCTCAGCCGCCACATATCTGGCTCGAAGAAATAAGAGTTAATTATAAATGAACAAAATTTATCCGGGAAAACTGAAATCGGGCGACGAAATGAGAATTGTGGCGCCGGCGCGGTCGCTATCAATGATCGGCGAAGAGACAAGACAGATTGCGGCCCAAAGATTCGCCGGCCTCGGGCTGAAATTGTCGTTTGGAAAACATACCAGCGAATCTGACGAATTTATTTCCTCTTCGATTGCCTCGAGGGTGGATGACTTACAGGAAGCCTTTGGAGACAAAAATGTCAAGGCCGTTATTACCGTCATCGGCGGTTTCAATTCCAACCAGCTTTTGAGATACATTGACTGGGACTTGATCAAAAACAATCCGAAGATTTTCTGCGGCTACTCTGATATCACCGCCCTCAACAACGCGATTTTCGCCAAAACAGGCTTGGTGACCTATTCCGGCCCGCACTATTCGACTTTCGGCCAAAAGCTACACTTCGACTACACTCTCGAATATTTCAAAAAATGTCTGATGAGCGAGGAAACGTTTGAAATAAAAGCGAGTGAAAATTGGAGCGATGATCTTTGGTTCGTCGACCAGAATAAGAGGGAACTCATTACAAACGACGGACACCTTGTCATAAATGAAGGGAAAGCAGGAGGAACCATTTTGGGCGCGAACCTTTGCACCTTCAATTTATTGCAGGGGACGGAATATTTCCCTAATTTAACCGATTCGGTTCTTTTTTTGGAAGACGACGGAATGTCCAATGCCGTGACTTTCGACCGCGACCTGCAATCGCTGATTCATCTTTCCGATTTTAAAAGCGTCAAAGGATTGGTCATCGGCCGGGTTCAGAAATCGAGCAAAATAACAAGCGATCTATTGATAAAAATCATAAGGACAAAAAAAGAATTGGACAATCTTCCGGTTGTCGCCAACGTCGACTTCGGCCACACCGACCCCAAAATCACTTTTCCGGTCGGAGGAGAAGCAAAAATAGACGGGGACAGGATTGAAATAGTAAAACACTAGAGAAACAGGAAGGAGAAAACCGCCGCCG
>MGAT01000013.1:14142-17037 GCA_001789855.1 Candidatus Roizmanbacteria bacterium RIFCSPLOWO2_01_FULL_44_13
TTTTCAAAGGAAATCTGACCTTTGACTTAAAGATTAGATAGAAGAAGACGAAGGAAATAAAAACCGTCCGCATCGAATGGCCTGACGGGTAGGAGGAGCCCGGCTGGACATAGGAGGAAGGAAACAAAAAATCGATGTTATAGCGGAAGAATCTGAAAGGCGGGCCGGGGTGGTGAACCAAGGCTTTGCCTATGAACTCAACGACGTGGGCGCCGGCAAAAGGAATAAACACCAAAAGAGAAATAATTTTTTTCCGGAAAAGAGCGATGAGAAAAATCAATCCGGCCAAAATTTCAAAACTGCCGATTAAACTGAAGCTCGACAAAAAAGCGTCGTATTTTTGCGGCAGATTATCCTGGAGGCGGACCGTGATGTCAAAATCAAATTGATTAAAAACGTCTTCTTTGACAAGGTAGGTAAAGACGGCAAAGGCGGTCAGAAATAAAAGACTTAATACAATCCAAACAATCTTTTTCTTCATAAAAAAAGTCGGAGCGGCGGGACTTGAACTCGCGACCTCAGCGTCCCAAACGCTGCGCTCTAGCCATCTGAGCTACGCTCCGTATGCTTATATTTTATCAAAGCAAAACTATTATAATGTAGTAAATGAAAAAAATATTTTTTGCGGTTATGATCGCGTTGCTGATTTTAGCCTGGGTTTTTTCAAAACTAGTCACTCCTTTTTTAAGCTACAACCTGAACGGCAAAACCTATCGCTTGATGACTGCAAAAAACTCTTCCGAATTCCAGAAGGGGCTGATGTACTACCGGAGCAAAAAAGAACTGAACGGCGCCGACGGGATGATCTTCATTTTTCCCGACAAAGACTACCGGAGTTTTTGGAATGAAAATACTTATTTGGACCTCGACGTCTATTGGATCGACGGGGAGAGGGTCGCGGGAAAAGATTTTCTGCCGTCTATCGAAAAAAGTAAGGAAGTGGTGGTTATAGAATCCAAGGAAAAAGTTGACAAGGTGATAGAGATCGTTACTTTTTAATTGCTTCGATGGCAGGAAGAGTCCCTTTTTCGATGTATTCCAACATCGCGCCTCCTCCGGTCGAGATGTGGGTGATCTTGTCCAGATATTCTTTTCTGGAAATTGCCGCCAAGGTGTCGCCGCCGCCGACTATTTTCGTCGCCCGGCCGTTTTCGGTAATAGAATAATAGATAAAATCGGTGCCATTTTTGAACGCCGGGTTTTCAAAATAACCGACGGGCCCATTCCAGATAATCGTCCGCGCCTGGGCGATAATATTTCCAAAACACGCCTGGGTCTCCGGACCGATGTCAAAAATCGATTTTCCTTTGGGCACCTCGCCTATTTTTACCGTTTCCATCTGCCGAAAATTTTTATCGGCGACGATGGCGTCGACGGGGAACTCCAAAATCGCCCGATTTTTTTTGGACAGGGATAAAATTTTTCTTGCCGACTCAACCGCCTCGTATTCGCAGAAACTGCCGCCGATATCTACGCCCTGGGCGCAAAGAAAAGTATTGGCCAACCCTCCGCCGACCAGGATGTAGTCGGAGATCTCGATCAATTTTTGAATGACGTTTGCCTTCGTCGAAACCTTGGCGCCGCCGATTATCGTAACAAAAGGCCGGTGAGGATTCTCCGTCGCTTTGGATAATATTTCCAACTCTTTTTTAAGAAGGAGGCCGCCGTAAGAGGGTAGGAATTTCGGCGTTCCTACGAGCGAGGTATCGGACCGGTGGGAAACGCCAAAGGCGTCATTTATATAGACGTCGGCCATTGAGGCCAATTCTTTGGCAAATAAATTCGAATAATTTTTTTCCTTTGGGAAAAACCTGATATTTTCCAGAACCATAAATTTCTTTTTCGATTTTTTAACGTCGTCTGGAGTCTTGCATAAAACGACGTCTTCTTTCGGAAAATATTCTTTTAATCTTTTTACTACTACGGAGAGAGAGTACTTCGGGTCGACTACTCCCTTGGGGCGGCCGAGGTGGGATACGATAATAATACGGTCACCGTTTTTTAAAAGGTAGTTGATGGTTGGTATGGTCTGCCTAATTCTCACGTCGTCGGCGATCGTATTGTTTAATCCCAAAGAAACGTTAAAATCAACACGAAGAAGAACCGTCTTATTTTTAATGTCGACCTCGTCAATATAGGTGACTTTAGACATATTGTGAAAGACGCTCCGTTAAATCGACTAACCTGGTCGAGTAGCCCCACTCGTTGTCGTACCAGCCGAAGACTTTGATTAGATTGCCGTTGATTACTTTGGTGTAGTTGGCGTCAAATATGCACGAATAGGGGGAGCCGATATAGTCGGAAGAAACCAACACCCTGTCCTCGTAGAAGAGAATTTTTTTCATCGCCCCTTCCGCCGCCTCTTTGAATTTCTGGTTGACTTCTTCGGCGGTGGTTTGTTTTTCAACGACGGCGGAGATATCGGTGATGGAACTGACGGGGACGGGAACGCGAAGCGACATACCATCGACTTTGCCCTTTAATTCCGGAATAACGCGGGCGACCGCTTTTGCGGCGCCGGTTGTCGAAGGGATAATATTTAAAAACGCCGCCCGGGAAACGTCTTCTTTCTTGGAGGCGTCGTCGAGAATTGCCTGTTTGCTGGTTATGGCGTGGGCGGTGGTAAGGAAGCCGGAAACGACTTTGAAATTATCGTGCAAAATCTTGAACATCGGCGCGGCGCAGTTTGTCGTGCAGGAGGCCATTGCCAAAACGTTGGCTTTATAATCAAAATTTTTATCATTGATACCCAAAACAATATAGGGAATGGCTTCGTCTTTGGCAGGCGCGGTTAAAACAACTTTTTTGACATTGCCTTTCAGGTGTTTTTCCAAATCGGCTTTTGTTCTGAAAGCGCCGGTGGCATCGATAACAATATCGACGCCGTATTTGTCC
>MGAT01000013.1:17114-17720 GCA_001789855.1 Candidatus Roizmanbacteria bacterium RIFCSPLOWO2_01_FULL_44_13
ACGGCGACCAGGTCGAACGAGTCGCGCGCCAGGGCGATTCTCGTAAACGCCCGTCCGATCCTGCCGAAACCGTTTAGTCCGACCTTTATACGTTTCATAGCTAATAAAATTACAATGTCATTCTGAACGAAGTGAAGAATCTAGCGAAGCGTAAATTTCTTTACGACCTTCGGTCTAGATCCTTCGGGCTTCGCCCTCAGGATGACAAAATTATTTTTAATTTTGTCATTTGTAAAAATGGTGGTGGGTAGTGATATATCTAATAGTACCCGATAGACCTCTAATAACCAAGGAATGAGTAATGATGGTTTTGTGTCTGAAAACAACTCCCTGAAGGATTGGCCCGTCGACGACGCCGGTTGCCGTAAAAGTCAGTTCCTGCCCCCGGGCCAGATCGTCGGCGGTAAAGATTTTTTTTAGATCAGTGACTCCTGCCTTTTTTATTTTTGGAATGTCTTCGTCTTTTTTCGGCTTGAAGCGGGCCAAAAGTTGGCCGCCCAGAATTTTCATTGCCGCCGCCGCCAAAACCGCCTCGGTCGAGCCGCCTATACCCATCAACATATCAATTCCGCTTTCAGGCAAACAGGTAGCGATACCGGCGGCGAC
>MGAT01000013.1:17762-21935 GCA_001789855.1 Candidatus Roizmanbacteria bacterium RIFCSPLOWO2_01_FULL_44_13
CCTCGACGTCTTTGCCCAAGGCCTTCGCGGTTTTTTTTACGTTATCGGCAACAGGCGCATTCAGGTCGATCATCTTGGCAGCTTGCGGGCCGACGCCGACTTTTTCCATGTAAGTATCGGGTGCGTGGAGGAGTGAACCCTTGGCGCCGGTGGCAATTACCGCCATCGCATTGTATCTTCCGTGGGCGACGCTGTCGGTGCACTCCAAAGGATCAACGGCCAAGTCCATCGCCACCCCGCCGTTGCCGGCCCCGACCTTTTCTCCGGTATAAAGCATCGGCGCCTCGTCTTTTTCTCCCTCGCCGATGACGACTTCAGCCTGGAAATCGATGTTGTTGAAGCGGCTCCGCATCGCGTTAACGGCGGCGCCGTCGGCGGCATTTTTGTCGCCGCGTCCTATCCAGCGCGCGGCCTCAATGGCGGCGGCTTCTGTCACCCGAACGAACTCCAAGGCTAAATTACGATCCATAGATTCATTCCGTCATCCTTACGCTTCACTAGATTCTTCACTTCGTTCAGAATGACAACTTGTAATTATTTGACGAACCGGTCGACAATTTTTCTTTTGTTAACTATATTAAGTTTTCGCATCAAAAATCCGAACTGCTTTTTTAGGGCGGTAAGAACTGGTTTTTTATCGGCGTCGGTCAGTGACCATAATTTTTTCTTGAAAGGGCCGAGAGCCTTCTTGCGGGTTTTGTAAATAAACTGATCTTCGCTCCAGCCTTCTTTCCATTCCTCTTTCAGATTGTTTTTAATCCACTGGTAAATTTCTTTTTTAAGAGTCTCCGGCATGTATTCATAGGCGATGTTCTGGAATCCGGTCGCCAAGTGAATTTCCAAGGCGTTGTTTTTTGGGAAGTGATTGAAGAGTTCGTTCGGCAGGGTGGAGGCGCCGTGTTGGACCGCGCCGCCGATATGGTATTTGTCGCGCCCAACTTTGCTGATGCTTTTCAAGACGTTGAAGTCTATGCTCACCTTGGCAATTGTTCCGTCGGCCATCGGAATGCCGCCGTGGGAAGTGCCTGTCTGGACGCTGACCTTGCTTATCCCGGTCAGTTTTTTAATTTTTTGCAAATAGTTGTCCATAAAGGTTTGGAATTCCTGGGCATTGCTGTTTTTGCCGCCGATGTGTCCGATCTCCCCGCCGATGGAAATCGTCACTTTCCTGGGTTCCAAGGAACGGATGTATTTAGTGAGGGCGGTCGTCATTTCAAAATTATTTTTTTGCTGTTCGATCAAAGTCGGCTTTTCCAATTCGACCAAGGTCGACCCGTCGATGTCGATGTTGTAAAATTTGGCGTCGATAGATTTCTTCACCAGCTCCTTGATTCTTTTCAGTTCCTGGTCGGGATCGTCTTTGAATTTTTTTGCGGAGAATTGGTAGTGGTCGCCTTGAATGAATACAGGGCCCTTGTATTTTTCGGCAACCGCCGCGGCGATGACGGAAGTGGTGTATTCAATGGGCTCCTGCCCGGTATAGCCGATTTCGCTCCGGGCAATTTCAAAGATGAAGGCATTGGTTTTCAACTGGCGCGCCAACTGAAATATCAAGCGGGCCATGTCGTAAGTCAAGGTCCTAATGTTGAAGGCGGGAATCGTAAAACCCGAGATTTTTTTGGCGCCGAAAGCCATGTATAAGTTGTGGATTGAGGCTGGATAGACTCCCGACTTTTTTGCCAACTTGAAGATTTGTTCTCTCGCTTTCGCTTGCGCTTTTTTGTCCCCTGCAAACGTCGCCGTATAAATCAGGTCGTCTATTAGCATAGTCGAGTAGAGACAATATAGAGGATTAATATTTTTTTGTCAAGTAAGCGGATCTGACCCGCCGCGGCTCCACGGGTGACAGCGGAGAACCCTTTTTAAACCGATGAATAAGCCTTTTGCGGCTCCATATTTTTTCACCGCCTGGTAGGTATATTCGGAGCAGGTCGGCCTAAACCGGCAGACGGCGTCGGTGATAAAAAGCTGCCTAAAAAATGCGCTCCTGAAGAATTTGGTTTTTTGATAGGCTCTGATCAATTTCATAATAACCTTTTTCATAATATATAATTCTACTATGGATATAGGACTAATCTACATCGTCTTTGCTCAACTATTGTGGGCGACGGAACTGATATTGGTGCGTAAATTTTTTCCGGATATGAATGCCTTTTTTCTTTCGGCGGTCGGGTCGGTAATAGGAACGATGTTTTATCTTCCCGGTTTATTTATTTTTAGAGAAAAAGTCAGTGCCGGTAATTGGATTATATTAATAATTTACGCGGTGACCTCCTGGTTTCTTGCTCAAATCTTTTACATCTCCGGTATCCAACGCGGTTTGAACGCTTTTACCGTGACCTTAGCGACTTTGACTCTGCCGGTTTTTGCCGTCATTATGGGGATAATTTTTCTCAAAGAAACACTAACTCTAAGAGCGATCTTCGGCGGCATTCTTATCGTCATAGGTTTTTTGATAATTTCTCTTAAATAAAATGAAGATTTCCATCATTACTCTTTTTCCCAAAATGGTTTCCTCTTTTTTTGAGGAAAGCATTATTAAACGAGCCGTCGAAAAAAAATTGACGGAGATAGAAATAGTCGACCTCCGTAAATTTGCGACCGACAGCTACGGCACCGTCGACGACCGGCCTTATGGAGGAGGTGCGGGAATGGTCCTAAAAGTCGACGTTCTCCATAAAGCGATCCAGTCCGTCATCCCTAACACCTCCTTGTCATCTCGAGCGAAGTCGAGAGATCCAGCGAAGCATATCGTCCTTACCTCGGCCCGCGGAAAAGTTTTCGACCAGGACAAGGCGAAGAAATTTTCTAAACTGAACCACCTTGTCATTATCGCCGGTCACTACGAGGGAGTCGACGAAAGAGTCCTCGACTACGTCGACGAGGAGCTTTCAATCGGCGACTTTGTCATGACCGGGGGAGAAATCGCCGCCGCCGCAATAATCGATGCCGCCGTCCGTCTCATCCCCAGAGTTTTGAAAAAAAGCGATGCGACCGCGAATGAAACTTTCGATATCGCCGGAAAAAAACTTTTGGAATACCCCCACTACACCCGGCCCGAAGTCTATCAAGGGAAAAAAGTCCCCGAAGTTTTACTGGGAGGCGACCATAAAAAAATCGATGAGTGGCGTCTAAAAAAGGCGTTGGAACTGACCAAAAAGAGGCGACCCGATTTGCTTGACTAATCGAAAAAAAAGTCCTACCATTGAACTGTTACAAGTTTAATACAAGTATGAAAGTTATTAAAATTGAGCCAATTAACTTCTCGGATTCTTTGATGTCGATGTCAGGAATGTCGAAAAAAACAATCGAAGAACACCTAAAGCTCTATCAAGCATACGTTAAAAAATACAACGAGATCCAGGAAAAATTATCGGCTTTAAAAGACGACGACTTTGCTAATGCCAACCAGGTTTTCTCGACCATTCGCGAATTAAAAACCGAGTTATCATTTGCTTGGGGCGGAGTCATTAATCATGAAATCTATTTTGACCACTTAGGAGGCAAAGGCGGAGAGCCGACGGGAGATTTATTAAAACAAATAAAAGAAGATTTCGGATCATTCGATGAATATAAAAAAGATTTAAAGGCGACCGGAGTTGCCGCCCGCGGCTGGGTCTGGACCGCCTGGAATCACCGCGAAGAAAGGCTAATGAACTATTTGGGCGACGCCCAAAACACCTATCTGGTCTGGAAGGCAACGCCCATATTGGCGCTCGACACCTATGAACACGCCTATTTCATCGACTACGGAGTCAACCGCGGCAGCTACATCGACGCCTTTTTTGCCAACTTGGATTGGAAAAAGGTCGAGGAAAATTTTGACAATCGGGTATAATTTTATCCATGGTCAGAACCCGAATCGCGCCTTCTCCAACAGGAGAAGACCTCCACATCGGCAATCTCTATACCGCCTACATCAACTATATCTGGGCGAAGAAAAACAACGGCAAGTTTGTCGTCCGCGTCGAGGACACCGACCGCGCCCGACTGGTTGAAGGGTCGGAGAAAAAAATTCTCTCAACTTTAAAAGCCTTCGGCATCGTTTATGACGAGGGGCCGGACAAAAAAGGACCTTATGAGCCCTACCGCCAATCGGACCGACTCGCGCTTTACAAAAAATACGCCGAGGAACTGGTCAAAAAAGGCGACGCCTACTATTGTTTTTGTTCC
>MGAT01000013.1:21944-25507 GCA_001789855.1 Candidatus Roizmanbacteria bacterium RIFCSPLOWO2_01_FULL_44_13
CTGGACGAAGTGAGAAAAAAGCAGGCCGCCGAAAAAAAGGTTCCCCAATACGACCGCCATTGTCTGACGATCAAAGACGCCGCGTCCCGAATTGAAAAAGGAGAAAAATACGTCGTCCGGCTCAAGGTTCCCAAAGACAAAAAGGTAGTTGTCCACGATTTGATCCACGGCGACGTCGAATTTAACAGCAACGACATCGACGACCAGGTTTTATTGAAATCAGACGGCTATCCAACCTATCACCTCGGAGTAGTGGTCGACGATTACCTGATGAAAATTACCCACGTCATCAGGGCGGAGGAATGGCTGCCGTCGACTCCCAAACACATTCTTCTTTACGACGCCTTCGGCTGGGAAAAACCGATTTTCGCCCACGTTCCGATCCTGAGAAACGCCGACCGCTCCAAACTTTCGAAAAGAAAAAATCCGGTCTGGGCGAGTTGGTATCTGGAGCAGGGATTTTTGCCCGAAGCGGTTTTGAATTATCTGTCCTTGATGGGGTGGTCACACCCGAAGCAGTTGGAAGTTTTTTCCAAAGAAGAGTTCATGAAAGTCTTTGACCTGAAAGACGTCAAGGCAATTGGACCGGCCTTTGACCCGGTAAAATTGGAATGGATGAACGGGGAATATATCAGAAAGTCAAAAGTAGAAGATCTAAAATCTAGAATTCTTGAATTTTACGAAGATAAAAAATTGCCCGAAGAAATCGTCGAAAAAACAATACCGTTGATCCAGGAAAGAATAAAAAAACTCTCCGACTATCTGCCCATCGCCGAATTTTTCTTTAAATCGCCGGAAAAATATGAAATAGATTTAGAACTATTCAAAAAGATTTCTGCTGCCTTAGAGTCGATTTCCGACTGGAAAGCGGCTGCCATAGGGGACGCGATGATGAGTGTCGCCAAAGAAAGCGGACTGAAAACCGGCGAATTTTTCGGATTACTGCGCGTCGCCGTTACCGGCAAAAAAGTTTCTCCGCCCCTAAACGAATCTATGGAAATACTGGGGAAAGAAGAGTGCCTTCGTAGAGTTAATCAATAATACGTCTCCTGCCAGTGGGGGTCGGTCTCGACCTTTAAGTCAAGAAAAACTTTTTTATTGATCGCCAGGGCGATTTCTTTTCTCGCGTAGCTGCCGATTTCTTTTATCTTTCTCCCGTCCGCGCCGATCAACATTTTTTTGTACCGGTCGTCCGTCGTCAGAATCCGAGCTTTGATGTAAGTGATGCCGTTGTCGCGCTCGGCGATATCGTCCACGATCGCCGTCGATCGGTAGGGAATCTCCTCGCCCATCATCAAAAAAACTTTTTCGCGGATGAGTTCGCTGATGAAAGTTTTCGAGTCGAGGTTGATCAGGGGATAGACCAAATCCTTGGGAATCTCTTCGCTGCTTTTTTCCGGCAGGAGTTCAAAGACCTTGTCCAACAAAGGTTTAAAATGGGTTTTATTCAAAGCGGAAATCTCAAAAACATATTTGAACTCGTCTTCCAGAAATTTGTATTGCGGCAGGTAAGTTTTTTCCTGCGAATCGACTTTGTTGACGACCAATATTTTCGGCTTGTCTATTTTTCGCACCAACCCCAGGACGCGCGCTTCCTCAAAATCGCGCTTCCTCGTGTGGTCGATCATGTAGATTACCAAATCGACTTCTTCGCGGATTATGGTCAGAGTCCTGGTGTTGATTCTTTTTGACAACCGGTCCTCGGCCTTGCCGAATATTCCAGGGGTGTCGACAAAAATTATCTTTCCCCGCTCTTCCTCGTATAGGGCTTTGATGGCAAACCGGGTCGTCTGCGGCTTCGGCGACGTGATCGCTACCTTTTGCCCGATCAGATTATTGACGAAGGTCGACTTGCCCACGTTGGGGCGGCCGATCAGCAACACTTTTCCGACCTTGACGGTCGGAGCTTTAGCGGAGTCCGTTTTCATTATATAATTTTAGCAAACAATGATCGAATTATCCGACAGAGACATAATCGCCAAGATAAAAAACGGGGAAATAGACTACTATTCTTTGCTCGTCAAGAAATATACCGATACCATTTACCGCTTCATAAAACTGAAAATAAGGAAAGATGAAGACGCCGAGGATCTGGTCCAGAACGTTTTCATTTCTTTTTACAAGGCGATCGAAAGATTCGACGAAGCAAAGCCGGTCAGGCCCTACCTCTACCAGATTGTCGGCAACGAACTGAAGATGTTTTACCGTTCCCGCAAACAAGTTTTGCAATTAAAAGAGGATATGGTCGGGGAAACGGAGGAGGTAATGATTTTTGACGAAAGCAACTTAAAAGTTTTGAGCAAAACGGAAAAAGAAATTCTGCTTCTGGTTTATGAAGGTGCGTCCTATGAAGAAATCGCCGAACAATTCAAAAAACCGTTAAATACGATAAGGTCTATAATAAGGAGAGCGAGATTAAAAGTGAAGCGGCCATATGAAAAGACTTGAAAAAAACATTCTCGACAAAATCTTCAAAATAGAGGTAAAAAGAACCGCTTCATATTTCTTTATCCGGTCTATTATCTTTGTCGCCCTCGGTTTTGCCGCTTTGATTTTTTCCACCGTGATTACCGAGATCCTGAAAGAGCAGGGATCCTTTGACCTTCTGGAATTCTTGGACTGGAATAACATTGTGGTCTTTTACGAGGAATCACCCAAAGAACTGCTCTTGATTTTATTTTTGGTTATGATATTTTTGTTTTACTTGATTTTTCTACTGATAAAAAATTACGGAAAAATAAAAAATAAACTCGTTTCCATTTACAAGTTTTATAAAAAAAGGGTATGAAAAAAATCATAATTCCGCTGATCGCTGTTATTGTTCTTTTTGCGGTATTGTCTTTGTTGGGTAGGGGCAAGACCAAACCGGCCGAGCAAACGGTTTCGCCAACGGCGGAGGTTAGTACAACCGTAACACCGGAAGTCACAGCAATGGTCCAGCAGGAAAAGGGCGCGGGAACAAGCGAATCGGAAACGCTGACGCTTGAGATTTCTTCTCCCCAAAACGGCTCTACCGTTTCGAGTTCGACCGTGACCGTTACCGGAAAAACGGCGCCGAACATCCAGGTTTTTGTGAATGAAAAAGAATTAATAGCGAACGGCAACGGCGACTTTTCGACCGAGATAGAACTGTTCGAAGGAGAAAACACCATTTTTATCGTCGCCAACAACAACACGGGCGATTACATCGAGAAAGAAATAACGGTCCATCTGGAATCAACCGAATGATGCTTGCTTGCGCAGGCAAGCAACTTTTTTAGAAATTTCGCATATCTATTAGTATGAGAAACATAATTCTTTCGCTTTTTGTTTTGTCGGTCGTTTTGTTTTCGGCCGGTTCGGTTTCCGCAACTTCTTTCAGGGGAGAGATGCGTCGCGAAGTAAAAAATGAAGTCAGAGAAAACGTCAGGGAAAAAAGTAAAAACCTGTTTGACAGGATGAAAGATTTTGTAAAGGCAAAAGTCAGATTCGACGCCAGGATTTCCGGTACAATCGCCACGAAAGGCGACAGTTCCTTAACCGTAACTGGAACCGACGGCAAAACCTACCAAGTCAATATTATC
>MGAT01000013.1:25518-27414 GCA_001789855.1 Candidatus Roizmanbacteria bacterium RIFCSPLOWO2_01_FULL_44_13
GTCCACGTCTTCGGCAAGTTCACCAACGACGAGAAAACATCAATCGACGCGAAGCTAATTCGGAACGCCTCGGTCCAGAAGAGATTTGGAGCGTTTTTCGGAGAAGTGACCGCGAAAAACACCGACAACTTTGTCATAAAATCTATTAACCGCGGTAACCAGACGGTTTACTTCGGTGGCGCCAAATTTGTCAACGTCAGCGAGAAAGAAATCAGCTACGCCGACGTTGCCGTCGGTCACCGCGTCCGAGTGAAGGGGATGTGGGACAATTCGACCAACACGATAACCGAAGTTACGCACGTAAAAGACTTCTCCCTGTAGTATAATTAGCTTCACGAATAACACGCGTTATTGAAGCGTGTTATTTTGTTTTATGGAAATCAGAAACATTGCCATCATCGCCCACGTTGACCATGGTAAAACCACCCTGGTCGACGCCATTTTGAAGCAGACCCACACCTTCCGGGACAACCAGAAGGAAATGGGCGAGACTCTTATCATGGACTCAAACGACCTCGAGCGGGAAAAAGGCATTACCATCCTCGCCAAAAACACCGCCGTTTTTTACAAAAATACCAAAATCAACATCATCGACACTCCGGGCCACGCCGACTTTGGCGGCGAGGTCGAACGGACGATTAATATGGCCTCGGGCGCGATTCTTTTGGTCGACGCCGCCGAGGGCCCGTTGCCCCAGACCAAGTTCGTCTTGAAAAAAGCCCTCGAAGCCCACATGAAAATCATTCTCATCATCAACAAGATCGACAAAAAAGACGCCAGGCCAAAAGAAGTAATAAATGATGTGGAAAGCCTGTTTCTGGAATTGGCCAAGCACGAAAGACACCTCCACTTCATCACCCTTTACGCGGTCGGCCGGGACGGCAAGGCATTTTTACAACTGCCGGATAAATATTCGACGGATTTGGCCGGCGACCTGACTCCTCTTTTTGAAACGATCATGAAAGAAATCCCCAACGTCGCCGTGGATAAGAATAAGCCCTTTCAGATGCTCATATCAACTTTGGACTTTGACAACTACGTCGGCAAGCTCTGCATCGGAAAAATAACCCAGGGAACATTAAAAAAGAACCAAAATATTACCTTGGTTCAAGAAGGAAAAGTAATGGGAAACTATAAAGCGCAAAAACTCTATACCTTTGAAGGACTGCAGAAAAAAGAAGTCGACGAGGTGACAGCCGGAGACGTTGTCGCTATCGCCGGAATCCCGGAATTGACGATTGGCCAGACCATCACCGACCCGTCAAATCCGGTCAGCCTTCCCTCAATCTTTGTCGAGGAGCCGACGATCAAAATCACGATCGGCCCCAACACCTCGCCCTTTGCCGGCCGCGAGGGAACACTGGGCACTTCGCGCCAAATCAAAGAGCGCCTCACTAAGGAAAAAGAAACTAATTTGGGCCTGAAGATAAATGAGGACCCGACGGGGGGAAATTTTACCGTCTCCGGCCGCGGAGAACTCCATCTATCGGTCCTTATCGAAAACATGAGGCGTGAGGGGTTTGAGCTCCAAGTCTCAAAACCCCAGGTCATCTACAAGAAAATCGACGGCGTCGAGTCCGAGCCATACGAGGAAGTGACCATCGACAGCGACAAAAAATTTATGGGCGAGCTGACCGAGGAGTTTGGCAAAAGAAAAGGCCAGATGTTGGATATGGAGACAAGCGGTAATAATATCAGATTAAAATATAAAATTTCCGATAATAACTTGCTGGGAATACGAAGTATTTTAATGACCAAAACAAGAGGAACAGCAATCATGAGCACATACTTATTAGGCTATCTGCCGAGAGGTAATAAAGTCGACTCACTGAGAAATGGCGCCTTGGTCGCGGTCAAGTCCGGTGAGGCGATGACCTACGGATTAGTGAAAGCCCA
>MGAT01000014.1:0-7291 GCA_001789855.1 Candidatus Roizmanbacteria bacterium RIFCSPLOWO2_01_FULL_44_13
CGATCGACTATAACCTCTTTATCGTCGAAAAGGCAAGGCGAAGCGGTGTGAACATTATCTACGGCGACCCGACCGATATCGACATTTTGGACTATGCCCAGGTAGAGGAGGCAATTATCTTGGTTTTGGCGGTGCCGGAATCACACACACAAGAAGCGATTGTTTTGAACGCGAAAAAATTGAATCGGGGCATATATATAATCAGCCGGGTCCACCGCGAAGCCGACCAATCCAGAATGAGGGATCTAGGAGTCAATCTAGTAATTCAACCCGAGTTTGAAGCCTCCCTATCGATTATCAAAAAAATCTACCTCTGGCATAATATGGAAAAAGGCGACATCGTCAGCAAAATAAAGAGGTTGAAAATTGAACACGGGTTGGGATGAGAAACACAAATATAACTATCGCTGTTGTTGCCGGATTGACACTTATTTATCTACTATTTAAGAACATAACCGGGTCGATTTTTTTGAGAAATCAAGACAAAATCAACGTGGTTTTTTATGGTGAAGACTCCAGGCTTTTCTCACTCGATAACAAAGACGTCAACTACATCGTTAATTTTCCCCCTGAGGCTATCGTGCTCGTTCCCGGTGGCTACGGCGAATACCGGGTAGGCGCACTAAATAAACTGGTCGAACTCGAGGGGAAACCCCAACTTTTTCGACGCGCCTTTTCCGCCGCCGCGGGAGCAATGGTCGATATTTACTTTTATCCACCCGAAACCACAATCTTTTACGACGAAGAAAGAGAGAAAGGATTCAGCCCAAGTTTTCGGGAGATTTTTTTCTCAAAAAGCAACGCCAATCTTGTTGATAGATTATTTGTTTTTCTTGATTTGACAGCCCAAGGAAAGCAAACATACAAATTTATTGAACCGGATGACGAGCTACAGGGAGTTTTTTACAAAAAGACCTATAGAAAAGAAGCTCTCAATGTTCAAATAATCTATACGGAAAGTTATGGGACAGCCGTGTTGATAAGTAAATTATTGGACGGGGAGGGGATCAGGGTCGTAGATTTGACCCGAAACCAAGGGACAGCCAAGTCTTGCGAACTGGTAACCAAGAAAGACCGATTTAATTCAGAAACCATCCGCGGATTAAAAGACTTTTTTGATTGTGATCTAAAAGAAGGTGATCCATTGGTTTCTGATATAATTTTAAAGTTGGGGAGCCAGGAAAAAGAGTGGCAGGTTGAATGATTATGCTCACTATATTGATAATAATATTTTTGCTCTCGCTAGTTTTAGCTATCAGATCGATGGGGGATTTTGAAATCCCGGCCGCGATCAAAAAAATAATCCTAGGAAAGCGGGCGAGGGGAACAATTCTCTTTATGAAAAAGAAGATTGTCCATTATTCTTCGGGTTCTTCTTCCTTGTCTTCCGTCTCAAAACCCAAGTAATCTTTTTCCTCGCTCAAGGATTCGGCCAACTGTTCCAAATCGCTGTCGGTAATGACTTCTTCTTCTCCCGTTTCGCCAGTTTCGTCTTTGCCCGAAGTCAAATTCTGCATGTTGGATTGCAGATTGACGGGAAAGGAAACGTATTTGGTGACTTTTTTGCCCTTTTTTTCTTCCTTGAGGAAAACTACGGTGTGCTTCAGATTTGATTCTTTGACGTAGGCGAGAAATATGCTCCCCGCCTTGATAAAAATCGTCAGCCTCTTTGATATATCGTCTGGGAGGCATCCGACATAGTCCTCATCCACGGTTCTTACCTCGACCCGTCGTTTTTTTACCATGAGAGTCAATTCTTGACCGATCGTTAAACGGGCCAGGACCGCCTTCTGCCCGCAGTTGACAAGAGTGACGGTTTTGGTTTTTCCGGGTGAGTCCAAAAAAAGATACGGGTTGAGGTTGACGTTTTTTAAGCGGTTGACTCTTTTCGATTCGAGGATTTTTATCCTCTCGAGGCTTTCTTGAATGGATAGATTCCCCGGTTGAATTGCCAAGGCTTTTTTGTAATGTTTTTTTGCGGTTCTGATTTTACCCGCCTGAATATTGGCAAAACCCAAACGAAGTATGGCGTCGATATTTTTTTTGTCGGCTTTTAAGATCTCTTGGTTTAATTTAACGGCCTTTTCCCAATTGCTCGCGATCGCTGCATCAATCGCTTGTTTTTCCAGTGGCGCAATTTTATCCATGAGTTTTAGTAAAGTATATGTAAAACCATTAATTTGTCAAGTATAATTAAAATGCTATGTCAGGACATTCTAAATGGGCCAATACCAAGCGACAGAAGATGGCCAACGATAAGGTAAAAGGCAATACTTTTTCCAAACTTTCGCGCCTCATTACTTTGAGTGTGATCGAAGGCGCCGGTATAAAAGAACCGGAAAACAACGTCCGCTTAAGACTCGCCATGGAAAAAGCCCACGCCGCCAATATGCCCAAGGAAAATATCAATCGGGCAATCGAACGGGGCGCCGGGCCGGACAGGTCATTAATCCGCGAGGTGATTTATGAAGGTTTTGGGCCGGGCGGGGTAGCCTTAATGATTCAGTCATCCTCTGACAATCCGAATCGAACCATGTCCGATATAAGAATAGTAATGGACAAAAATCAAGGGAAATTGGCCTCTGCCGGCGCGGTTAATTACCTTTTCAAGAAGTGCGCCCTTCTCATCGTCAAAAAAGAGGAGGCGAATGAAAACCAGGCTTTTGACATAGGAGAAAAACTGGACGCTTTTGATATCGACCAAGACGAAGGCAGGTTTTATATATATTTTCCCTATGAAAATCTGGGACACATTAAGGATAAGCTAGGGGAGATTCACTATGAATCGGCTGAAATTGACTTCAAACCTCAAAATTTTATCGAGTTGACCGATCCGAAAAAATTAGATCAGCTAGAAACTTTAATTTCCAATCTCGAAGCGCTCGACGACGTTCATAAAGTCTTTACAAATCTATAAGACATTTCGGCATAATATATGATGCCGAAATATTAAAGGAATTATTTAGTCTTTTTTTCTTAACGAAAATGAAAAAATTTTTAAGAGAATCTCGAAAAGAATTTCAAAAAAGAGCTTTAAAAATCGATAAAAGAATCCGCTTTGCCATTTCCGCTGGTGCGCTAGCCGTCCTCATGCTTCTTTCCACTTTTTTTTATTTTGACCGTGCTTTTATCTTCATTCCGATCATTGCTTTGACGACTTATTTTCTTACCTATTTTTCTCTCGCAGAAGGGATAGAGAAGATGGGTTGGTTTGAAATGTTTGTCATGCCGGTATTGGTTTCAATCTCCTTTTACCTGTTTTATTTTCTTTTTCCGGTTCGCTGGCTGACTAGAATTCCTTTTATTATTTTCTACGGAATTTCAATCTATGCCGCAATCGTGACATCAAACATCTTCAACGTCGGAGTAGAGAAGAGTTTGGGGCTCTACCGCGCTGCTTTTTCCATAAATTTTCTTTACCAGGCGATCGTTTCCTTCTTGTTTTTTAACCTGATTTTTGCTCTGCAAAGCGCCTTTATTTTAAACGGAATACTAACGGGTGCCATTGGATTCTTGTTGAGCCTCAATCTCTTTTGGTCAATCAGGCTGAAAAAGTATCTAGAAAGGGAAGTTTTATTATACGCAGCCTTCGTAGGTTTAGTAATAGGCGAGCTGGCCTTGTTGATTTCCTTTTTGCCCCTCCAGGTCTCGGTTTATTCCTTATTTATGGCGGCTTCTTATTATTCATTGGCCGGCCTCGTTTATAACTACATCGATGAAAAGCTATTTAGAGAAACAATTCGTGAATATATTTTGGTCTTCGGCTTCGTTTTAATAATCACGTTTCTTTCCTTGAGCTGGTAAGCAAAAAATAAGAGACACCTGCAGTAGAGGATAGGGAAGTAGTATAGTTCACGGACGTGAATGATTATCCTATAGTAATTTATGTGGAATATAATCTACAAAACTATAGGACATTATTCAGGTGATTTTTCGAGGCTAAATTTATAAGTCTAGACCGCTGTTATACTCTAAGCAGTATATGCAGGCGTTGTGGATAAATGCGGAAATTTAGCCTCGAAAATAATAGCCTGGACTATAATGAAGCGCTAAATATGATTTAGTGCTTTCTCCTCCTTATTTACCATAGACCATTTTTATCATACTTAGCCTCAAAAATTGTGACTTGGAGCAATATTATGCTCTAAAAATTAAGCGACGTAAAATAAGAAGAAGAGAAGCGATCGGCTGAACGAATAACTGCTAATTAATCAATTAATCGACACGAGTTGGTTGACAGTTATATATACATCATTTGGAGAGGACAGCAGTCTTTGTCCTCCGGAATCTATTCATATAAAAAGAAACCTAACCCGGGGTTGGCAAATTAGAGACATAGATGCTTGGAGAATAAAACACATAAGACGTCGTAAATTGTATCTTTTACGATGTTGTGGGTGGGTAAGCAAGGGAAGTGGCAGATTGTTACAACAATCCAATTTAAAATAATTAGTCATTAATTAAAATTAATTACCAATAATTAATCGCTTATTTCCCTCCTTTATCCTCCTTAGTCCGGACACCCCTAAACCGGCCTTTTTGCCGCCTCTCCCCGCCTCCCAAAAGTAAGCTTTAGACTATTACAACAATAAAAACTATAATACTTCCCTATTATTTTTGCCGCTAGGAGAGAGTTTATATGAAGCTTAAGACTTTTTTTGTCAGCAAGGGGTGTCCGGCGATAATGGTATATTCTTTTTCGGGCTGATTGAGGTCAAGGTTGAGCGGCTGTCCTTGCCAGTCAACAATCGATCCGCCAGCCTCCTCAATGATAAGTTTAGCCGCCGCAACATCCCAGATAAAACTGTGGCCGTTGATATAAAGATTAAAGCGGTTTAGGGAAACGGCCGCGATGTCCAAGCTCGCGCTGCCGAAGTTCCGGAAAGCGCGCACTTTAGGAAAAAGCTTCCCATAGATATCCAGTTGCCGGCGGTAAATTTTTTTGGGTGAGTTGAAGAAGGTATTGACGACGGACTCTTTGAGGGGTTTAGAGACGATTTTTAGTCTTTTTTTACCAAGATAACTGCCCCGACCAAGAGTTGCCGAGAAATATTCACCGGTCGCGGGATTGTAGATTGCTCCGGCCTTGATAACATTATTTTCCACGTAGGCAATGGAAACACTGAAATAAGGAATGCCGGAGGCGAAGTTTGTAGTCCCGTCGAGAGGGTCAACAATAAAAGTATGTTTACCCTTGATATCGAGATTCTCTTCGCCCAAAAAGCCGATTTCTTTTTCAGGAAAACCTTTTTTAGCCATTTCCGTAACGACAGTTTTCCTAACCACGTTTTGAGCCTCAATATCGGCCTTTGTCACCAGTACTTTATGAGAGGATTTTTTATAGCCGATCGACATTTCTTTTTTAAAATACCTTAAAATAACTTTTCCTGCCGCGAGGGCGGCTGATTTAATGACTCGGTCCATAGAGGTATTATATAGCAGCGAAGGCTTGTTTGAGGTCGGCAATGAGATCGTCTTCGTCTTCCAGCCCGACGGAGATGCGAATCAAACCATCATTGATGCCTGAGTTTTTCCGTTCTTCCAGGGTGAGCTCCGAGTGGGTCATCGAGGCCGGGTGCTCGATCAGGCTCTCGACGCCTCCGAGCGATACCGCCAAGGTAATCACTTTGACGCTATTAGCCAATTTTTCCCCCGCCCTGTATCCATCTTTAATCTCAAAAGATAAAACGCCGCCAAACCCTGGATAATTTACCTTAGATACTTTGGGATTATTTTTTAGATATTTGACTATTTTTTGAGCCGTTTCCGTTTCTTTTTTGACGCGGACTTCAAGAGTCGTTAAGCCGCGCAAAGCGAGATACGCCGTAAAGGGAGACATCGTCGGGCCGAAAAATATATAGCTGTGGGCAAAAAGCGGCTCCAGTAATTTCTTTGACCCGATAATCGCGCCGCCGATAAGATCTGAGTGGCCGCCGATATATTTCGTCAAGCTATGAATCACTATGTCCACCCCCATCTTTATTGGAAACTGCAAGGGCGGCGGGGCGAAAGTGTTGTCAAAGACGGTAATCACTTTGTGTTTTTTCGCAACCGCGGTAATTTTTTTTATATCTATGATTTCGAGCAATGGATTGGTCGGGCTTTCAAAATAAATTAATTTGGTGGTGCGGTCGACAGCTGCCTCGACTTTCTGCGGATCTTGAAAATCGACAGAACGGACGTTGATGCCATATCTTTTTGCCATGTGAAAAAGGAATTCACAGGTGCCGCCGTAAAGGACCGGGTGGGCAACGATCGAGTCACCCGTCTTTAAGAAATGCAGGAAGGTTAAAGTAATGGCGGCCATTCCCGAAGAGGTCGCAAGAGCCATCTCGCCGCCTTCTAGCGCTGCCAACCTCGCTTCCAGGGCCGCGACCGTTGGGTTGGTAAAGCGCGAGTAAACCATTCCCTTGGATTTGCCGGCGAATCTCAATGCCCCCTCGCGGACTGATGGAAATTGGTAAGTAGAAGTAAGATAAATAGGTGGGACGACTGATCCGAATATTGGATCGGATTGATGAAGGCCGACGTGAATGTTTTTAGTGGACGACTTCATTTTAAGCCGAATGGAAATATATTATCACACTATTTAAGAAAAAACAAAAGAAACAAATATGCTATAATGACAAACATTGATTTATGAGATTCTTTCCCAAAGAAACAAATTTTTTTTTGCTTTTTGAAGATTATGCTAGGGTCATTGAAGCTTCCGGCCAACTGCTTTTGCAACTGAATAAAAAAGCCAATCGCAATGGAGAATTGGTCAAGAAAGCCCGCCGTCTGGAGCTCAAAGCCGACGACATCTGCCACACTATTTATCAGGAAACCAACACCAGCTTCATCACCCCGATCGACCGCGAAGACATCTACCTTTTGGCGCGCACTCTGGACAACATCGTCGACCTAATAGAAAATATAATTTCCAATATCAACGTCTATGGAATAAAAAAACTGGAACCGAATTTCAAAAAGTTCATTGATTTACAGGCTTTGACAACCAAACACCTCGCCCAGCTCATAAATTTACTTAAAGACAAAGAAAAACACCTGCCGGAAATAAAAAAATTAATCATTAAAATAAACTACTTTGAAAATCAAGGAGACGAATTGATTCGCGAAGAATTTCGGCTCCTTTTTTCCGACCACAAAAACCCGGTAGAAATCATCAAGTGGATGGACTTATTTGAAAATATCGAGTCGGTCTTAGACGAATGCGAAGAAGTCAGTTATCTCGTCGAAGACATTATTATCAAAAACTTTTAATGGCCGGACTAACTCTCTTGGCAATTGT
>MGAT01000014.1:7349-12927 GCA_001789855.1 Candidatus Roizmanbacteria bacterium RIFCSPLOWO2_01_FULL_44_13
AAAGCAGCGATAGTGATGGCGGCAGCATTTAATATCATTGGTGCTTTTTCGGGGACGGCCGTCGCCGAAACTATCGGCACCAACATTGTCAGGCCGGAAATTATTAATCTGCAGACAGTCGCCGCCGCCATGATAGGAATAATTATTTGGAGCACGCTGGCGTGGAAATTCGGCGGATTGCCGACCAGCGAAAGCCACGGGCTTTTGGCGGGCTTGGCCGGGGCCGGGTTGGCACTGCGCGGCCCGGAGGTGTTGATGCTCGAAGGCTGGAAAAAAGTCTTCCTCGGACTCCTCTTCTCTACTTTAGTGGGATTTTTTTTGGCCTTTTTGATTTTTCGTTTAATTGCTTGGATTTTTAATCGGACGGGAATTTCCAAAGTAAGAAAAACCTTCGGCCGCTGGCAAATTTTTTCGGCGGCTTTTATGGCTTTCAGCCATGGCTCCAACGACGGACAGAAATTTATCGGCGCGTTCGCTTTAGCTCTTCTCTTATCCGGAATGACCAAAACTTTTACCATTCCTCCTTGGGTAATTTTTATCTCGGCCGCGACAATGGGTATAGGGACGATGACCGGCGGGTGGAAAATAATAAAAACCTTGGGAATGAAACTGACTAGGCTCGAACCGCAACACGGGTTCGCCGCCGAAACCGCCGCCGCAACGTCAATCGAAGTCGCTTCGCGCCTTGGTATTCCCTTGTCGACGACTCATACCATCAGCACCGCGATCATGGGTGTCGGCGCGGCAGAAGGAACAAGAAAAGTCAGATGGAGTTTGGCGAGAAATATTGTCGCCGCTTGGATTTTGACCTTTCCCGTTTGCGCTGCAATTGCCTGGACGATTACGAAGATCTCCCTTCTGCTGATATAATAACCTGTATGAATGTATTGCAGGTAAAAAATCTTACCAAAAAATTTGGCCGGTTTACCGCCGTTAATGATGTTTCCTTTTCCTTGAAGGAGGGGGAAATTTTGGGTTTATTGGGCCCTAACGGGGCCGGCAAAACAACAACCATCGACATGCTTCTGGGGTTGATAAAGCCAACCGCGGGATCGATCTCTATTTTCGGCCAACCCTTTGAAGAAAACCGGTCGGAAATCTTGAAACAGATGAATTTTTCCGCCGCCTATGTCAATCTGCCTTGGCGGCTCAAGGTCTGGGAAAATTTATACACTTTTGCCCGGCTTTACGAAGTCGATGACTTTCCCCAAAAAGTGGACAGACTTTTGAGCGAGTTCAAAATAAAAGACTTGAAAGATAGGATGACCGATTCCCTCTCATCGGGCCAACTAACCAGGCTTTATCTTTGCAAGGCTTTTGTGAACGACCCGCGCCTTTTATTGTTGGACGAGCCGACGGCATTTCTTGACCCGGATGTCGCGGACCTCACTCGTAAATACATCGTTGATAAAGTAAAACGAACTAAATCATCGGTTTTATTTACCTCCCACAATATGGCGGAGATAACAGAAATTTGCGACAGGGTAATTTTTTTAAATCGCGGAAAAATCATTGCTCACGACACGCCGGCAGGCCTGGCTAAAAAAATTAAATTCTGCCGTGTTCGACTGCTGTTTACAGCGGACAAGAAGAAAATCAACCCATTTCTAAAAGAATACGAATATAATTTTTCTTGGCACGACCAAGAACTAGTCGTCGAACTAAAAGAAGAAAATGTCGGTCAACTTTTAGGCCGGTTATCCTTGGCGCGCTTAAAATACAGCCAAATTACGATCGAAAAACCAACCCTGGAAGATTTTTTCTTAGAAGTTATTAGGAGCAAAAATGAATAGCAAACGAATTTTTGCCATGGTGCTGCGCCACTTGTACGTTTGGCCGAAGTCGCCGGAAAGGTTCATGTGGACATTCGGCTGGCCCCTATTTGGATTAATTTTGTGGGGATTGACGATTTCCTTTCTCCAAAACAATTCCTCCAGCTCTTTTTCATTTGTGACTTTTATTATCGGCGGCATCATCTTTTGGGAAATGGTTGTCCAGCCGCAGCGGGAAATCTCGATCAATTTTATCGAAGAAATGTGGAACAAAAATTTCCTCAATATATTTTCTTCTCCCTTGACGAACGGGGAATATCTAACCGCCCTGGTTATCATAGGAATTTTTAAAATGCTGGCGACGATAGTGACCCTAACGGTCGGCGCAATTCTTCTTTATCAATTTAATATTTTTTCGACTTTCGGTTTTTTTATCCCTATTTTATTTATCAATCTTTTGCTTTTTGGCATGGTTTTGGGATTTGTCGTCAACGCCCTGATTTTGCGCTTCGGCTGGTCGATACAGGAGATGGCTTGGGCGATTGTGGCGATTATCCAGCCGCTTTCCTGCGTTTTATATCCCCTGGCTTCTTTGCCGTCTTGGACACAGAGGATCAGTCTAATGCTTCCATCGACCTATGTCTTTGAAGAAATGAGAAGGGTCATGTCGTCGGGTGTTGTGGATATAAAAAATATCATGATAAGTTTTTTGATGAATGTAGTTTATCTTTTTTTGTCATTGGTTTTCTTCAAAATCATGTTTGAGCAGGCCCGAATCCATGGCCGGTTGGTAAAGTTGAGTTGATCAAACTCCTTTTAAAGAGAGCTTGTTCGAGGAAGCCTGCGTCAAGATTGACGATTCGAAGGTATAGGTAATATTCTTTTTGACCCGGAATTTTTCTTCGGCGTAGCCGATGAGGCGCTTCAACAGTTCACCAAACTCCAGCCCCGACTTTTTCCAGAGGTGGTGGTATAGCGTTCCCGGCAAGGTATTGATTTCGTTGGCAAACCACCTCTTCGCCTTTTTGTCAAAGAGAAAATCGACCCGGGCAATGCCGGAGCAGCCAATCAATCGGTAGATTTCGATGGCGGCAGCTCTAATTTCTTTGGTGGTTTTTTCATCCAGCCTGGCCGGAATGACGAGGCTTTGTTGGGCCCGCCCCAGCTGGGCTCCGCCCTCTTTGATGTATTTATCCTCGTAAGAGAAAAAATCGCTTTGGAAGACAGACTCCTGCAAAAGGGATGGGATCAGGTCGTCATTTCCGATGACACAACAGGTGATGTCCATTAGATTCTCCACCACTTCCTCGACAACTACTTTCGGATCATAATGGAGGGCAACCTCAATCGCAAACTCCAACTCTTTCGTGTTGGTTGCTTTTGAGATACCGATTGAAGAACCAAGGCGGGTTGGTTTGATAATAAGGGGTATCTTCAGGTTTTTAATCTCCTTCAATATTGAAGACCGGTTTTCTTCCCAAGCCTTGCTAGTTACCTGGACAAATTTGGTTGTGGGGATTTTTTGGGCGACGTAAAGCAGCTTGGTCAATATTTTATCCATGGCAACGGCTGAGGCGGTCGTATCGCAACCGACATACGGCACATTGAGCATTTCGCACAACCCCTGGAAAGTCCCGTCTTCTCCGTTTTGTCCGTGGAAAGCGGGGAAGACAATATCTACAGTTATTTCTTTGCCAAAGACGCCTTTTTTCCTGAAGACCAGTTTTTCTTTGGAAGCGTCGAGGTCGAGATTATAATTAGCCCACTTGCCGACGTCGATTTTGCCTTTGCGGAAAGTTTCAATTGCCGACAACTTATTGTCTATTAACCATTCGCCTTTTTTTGTTATATAAACCGGAATGACCTTGTATCCCAATTCTTTGAGGCCGGATATGATCAGTTGCCCGGTGACGATGGAAACGTCATGTTCCGGCGCTCTGGATCCAAAGAATACGCCAATGGTTTTCATAAATAGTTGTCGGGCCAATCGTTTTGCAACAAGACGACGTCTCCCGATTTTACGATCTTATTTAAATTCTTATACGCCTGGTCTGCCGACTCATAAAAAACGATTTTATTTTCGTCAAGCCCGCCGTCTTTCAGACCGCGAGCGATATGCGGCGTGACGCTGTTTTTTATCAAAACGACCAGGTCGGCCACTTTGGCTAATTTATTACCTATATTATAGTGAATCTCGGCTGTTTTTTTGCCCATCTCGACCAGGCCGGGCGTTACATAGATCTTGCGCCTTTGTTTAAATTGAGATAGGGTATTGATTGCCTCCTCTACCCCGTCGGGGTTGCCGTTGTAAGAGTCGTCGATTATCAAAGTGTTGGTTTGCCGATTGACCAATGGTTGAAGCCGATGCGCGACCGGCTTTATATTCTTTATCCCCGCGACAATTTGATTTTCATTCAGCCCCAGCTTTTTTGCCAGAAATTCGACGGCGTCGATCTTATCCAGATTATAGGCGCCAAGGAGGGGGAAAAAAATTTTACTCTGTCCTTTCTTTAAGATATAACCGGGCAGATTTCCGTCGAACTCTCCCCCGCTTTTGTCTTTATAAAGATAGACCTCCCGGGAAGGAATGAATTTTTTGTAGTTGTTTTCTACCAAATCGTCGTTTCCGTTCAAAAGGACGATGCCTTTTTCGTCCATGTTTTCGACTATCTCAAAAATCGTGGCAATGGCGTCACCGATGGTTTTTAGCCTTTCCAGATGGGCTTCATTGATCCCGGTGACAACGGCGATGTCGGGCCTGGTGATGGCACAGATATTTTTTATGTCGCCCCGGTAGTATTCGCCCATTTCGACGACGAAAATTTCCGTATCCTGACTCAATTTTTTCAAAATGAGGTCTGAAATCGCAAACGGCGTGTTGACGCTCTCGGGAGTCTTTAGGACGTTGTATTTCTGAGCCAAAACCGTGGCGATAAACTCTTTCATTCCGGTCTTGCCGTAGCTTCCGGCAATGCCGATTATTTTCAAATTTGGAAATTCTCTTATTTTTCTTTTTGCCAGAAATAAAGTTACCTCTTTAACCAGAAAATCGAAGGGAAAAATCAAAATAGAGGCAATGATCAAAAAAAAGAAACTAAAATATAGATACAAACCGGTAAAAAAGGCAAAACTAATTAGTCTAAATGAAGAAATATCGTCGGTTTTGAAGAGAAAAAACACAAGAATAAGGTAAATCAAAATCGAAACGGCCAGAATCGTTTTGAGCTTGGCGGTAAAAACCAAGGGCTTCCTGACAGGACGATTGGGAGCCATTCCTTTGGTTTTGGCTACCGCTTTTAAAAATCTAATAAGATCATATTCTTCAAGCTGGAGCAATAGGAGTTGAAAATAAACGTTTTTGAGTATATTCATAGGAATTTGATGAACTCGGTGGCAAACCGCCCCGGGTCGTCTATAAACGGAAAATGCCCGGCGCCTTCAAAAATTACCAATTTTGACCTCTTAATAAGCTTTTTCATAAGCTCAGCATAATAGATGGGCGTGGTCGTATCCCGACTTCCCCAAACGATGAGCGTCTGATTTTTTATTCTTGGCAACAAAGGAGTCAGATTCTCAGAGACGACCCGAGAAAATATTTTGGAAAGTTCAAAATGATCTAGATACTCGCTGCCTATAAGGAAATATAATTTTTTGCGTAGAGGTTGCATAAAATCGGGTGTGAAAAACGGCTTGATCATTTTTGCCAGTAACAAGGCAATTTTTTTTATGGAATTAGGAGAGTTTATTCCGGCAGCATCAACTAGAATGATTTTGTCGATAAACTTTGCTCCGCCAGCCGTCAATTT
>MGAT01000014.1:12973-14207 GCA_001789855.1 Candidatus Roizmanbacteria bacterium RIFCSPLOWO2_01_FULL_44_13
TTCAATCCTAATTTATGAATGAATTGGTCGACTATTTTGACATAATCATCTAGATTGAAAGTATTCGATGGAACTTGGGAACGCCCGAACCCTGGCAGGTCGAGAAAATAGAGTTGATATTGCTCGTTTTTCAGCTTGTCGATAAGCCCGAACCAAGAAGTGCTATCAGTTCCCCAGCCGTGGAGAAAAAGAAGGGTCTTTTTTGGATTTTTGGGCTCTAAGTAATAGTAGTTGACGAGGAGATTGTTGACGATGATACTCTTATTTCTGACTGTCATTATAATGACAACAACAATTGCCTGAACTCTTCCATTGTCGCAACTTCTACTTTCTGGCCGTTTAGGATGAAGGTCGGGGTTGAATTGAGGCCGATCGAGTTGGCTTCGGAAAGATCCTCCTGGACGCGGTCTTTTACCTGCTGGGACGTAACGTCTTCTTTGAATTTTGGCAAGTCTAGTTTTAAGTTATTAGCCAACTGCAAGAAATAGTCGTTTGGGTTGGGAAGGCTGCTCCACTCGGTCTGTTTTTCATATAAAGACGACTCCATTTCCCAGAACTTACCCTGCTCGCTGGCCGCCTCAACGGCTGTCGCGGCGGCAAATGCGTTCTTATGAATGCTCAAAAGCGGAAAATGGCGGAAAACCAAGGCGGCGTTAGGAGTGGCAGTTTTCTCCAACTCCTTGAAGAATGCATAAAAACCCTGACAGGCTGGACACTGGAGGTCACTATACTCGACGAGAATGTTCTGACTTTCCTTATTCCACTTGACGTGGTCGGTCGGTTTGATTTTATTGATCTGGGAATAGTCGACCGCGGGGGCCGAGTTGGTCAGCTTGTAGGCAAAAAACAAAACGACAAAGAGGGCAATGAACGAACCTATTCCTATGAGAATATTCTTTGTATTCATTCGTACATTTTATCAAATTTTATTGGATCGTGAGAATGACTTCTCTTGTCCTCGGGCCGTCCAGTTCAACCAGAACAATCCTCTGCCAGGTGCCGAGAACGAGCCGGCCGTCTTCAACCGGGACAACGACACTGGAGCCGATAACCGAAGACAAGATGTGGTCCGGCGCATGGGCGGGATTGTGCGGGTGACGGTATTTAATATCCGGTTTTATTTTTTCCAAAAAATCGAGCATGTCGAGGTCGGTCCCCGGATCGAGGTCTGCGCAAGTTATTGCGGCGGTCGTATGGGTGATGAACAAAAAGCAATTCCCGGCTTTGACATTGC
>MGAT01000015.1:0-6347 GCA_001789855.1 Candidatus Roizmanbacteria bacterium RIFCSPLOWO2_01_FULL_44_13
CATCACAAAGTAAAATCCATCACAAAGTAAAATCCGCCGCTTAGAGCCGCCCAAAAAAATGAAGAATTTAAGACAAAACTGTCTCTAATAATATAGGAAACCGAGAGAACAAAAATAACAGCGCCGGCGTTGAGGAGGACGATGTAAGAATAGACGTTTTTTATCTTTTTCGAGTTGAAGTATTTATCGAAAATTTGGGTCGCGGCGAATAAAATGTTAGCCACGAGGATATAAAAAACCCACGACATATTTTATCCGTTTATTATATAATAAAAACTCGCGGGCCCGTAGCTCAACTGGTTAGAGCAGTAGCCTTTTAAGCTATTGGTTCTGGGTTCGAGTCCCAGCGGGCTCACAATAAAATGAAATTGAGGATCTTACCGGGAACATAGATGGTTTTGTAAGTTTTTCCTGTCAGGTATTTTTTCACTTTTCCCTCGGCGGCTGCTATTTTTTCCACTGCCTTCTGGTCTTTTATCATGTCTTGAGATATCTTTATCGTGTTTCGAACTTTTCCGTTGACTTGGACTGGTATGACAATCTCTTCTTCTATTATTCGTTCTAACTTCGGCCAGTCGGAGAGGTGGATTGACTGTTTTTCTTTCATAACATTCCGCCAGATTTCCTCCGTAATAAAAGGCGCGAATGGAGCCAGTATCTGCAAGAACTTTTTGGAGCCGTCTTTTGAAATGCCGCCCGGATTTCTTTCCCAGTCGTTTAAAAACTCCATCATGGCGGCAATCGCCGTATTCATCTTGATGTTTTTGATGTCCGAAGTCACTTTTTTTATGGTTTTTTGCAGTTTAATAAATAATTTTTTATCATTCGAGCTCGAAGAATAACTTTGGAAAATATTCCAAACTCTAGTCAAAAACCTATTGACTCCGGCGATGGTTTGATCCGACCACGGCCCTGTGCCCTCGTATGGCATCATAAAGCAAAGATAAAGACGGACCGTATCGCTTCCGTACTCGGCCACCGCTGAATCCGGATTGATGACGTTTCCTTTAGACTTACTCATTTTATTCCCGTCTGGGCCCAGGACGATGCCGTGCTGGACCCTTTTTAAGGCAAATTCGTCATGATCCAAAAGCCCCAAATTCTTAAAGAACTTAGTAAAGAAACGGGCATATAAGGTGTGACCCAGGGTATGCTCGGCGCCGCCGAAATAGATGTCAACCGGGGTAAATTTTTCCGCTCTCTTTAAATCAAATGGTCCTTTTTCGTATTTCGGGTTCAAGTACCTAAGCCAATACCACGCTGAGTCAAAAAAAGTATCCAGCGTTTCGGCGTCTCTCTTCGCCGCGCCTCCGCACTTTGGACATTTAACGTGCAGCCACTTTGCGTTTGTCGCCAAGGGCGGTTTGCCGTGGGGTGTGAAATCGACTTCATAAGGAAGCTCCACCGGCAAATTTTCGTAAGGAACCGCTATCATGCCGTCTTTTGGACAATGAATCATCGGTACCGGTGTCCCCCAATAACGCTGACGGGAGATCGACCAATCGCGTATATGATAATTAAAGTGACGCTTGCCGATTTTTTCTTTCACTATCCAGTCGACAATTTTTTCAATATTTTCCTCGACTTTTTTTCCGGCAAACGGTCCGGAATTTTTCAAAACTCCGCGATTGCCGTGAGCGCTGATTGGATAATCTGGATCAATTCTATCTACTACTTCTTTCAGTTTAATCTTGTATTTTTTAGCGAATTCGTAATCGCGGGTGTCGTGGGCAGAACAGCGGATAATTCCGGTGCCAAAATCCATCAGGGCAAAGTTGGCTACCCAAATTGGCATATCTTCTCCTCCGAATGGATCCCTGGCGTATCTGCCGGTAAATACCCCTTCTTTAGTGTCGATTTCTTTGAGCCTCTGCTCGGCCGTCTTTTGCTTCATTTTTTTGACGAAAATCTTTACTTCTTTTTCTTGAGCAGTGCCAGCTACTAGTCTTTCCACCAATGGGTGTTCGGGAGCGATGGCAATATAAGTATCGGCCCAGAGCCAGGCGGGGAAGGCAGAAAAAGTCTCGAATTCAATATTTAAATCTTTAGCCTTGTGTTTGATTAAAACACCTTCTTTTTTCCCGATCCAGTTGTTTTGTCCGGCACGCACCGCGGCTGGCCAATCTACTTGAGGATTTTCCGGCCAAATCAATTTTTCGGCGTATTCGGTAATTTTCAGAAACCACTGCTCGACTTCCTTCTGAACGACGACCTCGCCACACCTCCAACAACGCCCATTTTCAATATTTTCATTTGCCAAGACGGTTTGATCTCGTTCGCACCAATTAGACATTGCCTTTCCCCGATAGGCCAAACCTTTTTCATACAGCTTCAAAAATATCCATTGGTTCCAACGGTAATATTCCTGGAGACAGGTGATCGTCATCCAATCCCAATCGATCATCGTTCCCACTTGCTGGAATTGATTTGTCATTGTTTCTATATTTTTCATCGTCCAGTCCTTTGGATGAATCTTGTGTTTGATAGCGGCGTTCTCGGCCGGCAAACCGAAAGCGTCGTATCCCATCGGGAAAAAAACATTAAAACCGCTCATTCTTTTAAAGCGGGATAAGACATCGGGCGCGGTAAAAGCAAACCAATGGCCGATGTGTAAATCTCCCGAGGTATATGGTAGTTCTACCAACGAATAGTATTTTTTTTTATCAGAGTTTGGATCGAATACATTCAGCTTTTCTTTTTTCCATTTCTCTAGCCAATTTTTTTCAAATTCTGCCGGCTGGTATTTATTCTTCATTTATATATTCTAGCAAAAAATCTAGTTGAACTTTTTGAGGAGTTTGGTAGTTTTTTCCTTGGTTTCTTCGGTAGTTTGAATGGCAATTACGCCGAGATGCCACTGCCCGTATAGAACAAGGGAGTTTAAAGGCGATAGAACGATCGCGGGTAACGCCAATAAATCTTCTTCACCAAAGACTATAACCGTTTGCGGTTTTTTGGTAGAGAGATTTTTTTTGATCGCCAGATTGATGGCTTTGACGGATTTGGGATTGATTGTACCCGAGGTATTTACAGTTCGAGCTCGTCGAGAACTATTCTTCTCCACCTCGGTCGAAGAATAAAGAGAGTGTCTTCTAGATCTAAAATCAATAATTTTCACGTCAGGAACAAATTTATTTTGTTCCAGTTCCTGACTAATAATGTCGCCTATTGCTAACGTCATTATTGGCTTTGACTGGCGAAAAAACTTTAAAACTTGTCCCGTGTTTTTTAAAACTTTACCCAAAGGTTTTCTCAATTGCTTTCTTAAATTTTTTGGCAAAAAAAGAGTTTTTTTGAAAAACCTAGTGTAATTTGCTCCGTCTTTGTCGATTTCTCCCGCCCTAATCCTTTCTGAAGATAATAATTTTTTGTCTCCGGCTAAAACATTGTCTACAATAATTATTTTTAACGGGTCCAAATTATTTTTTATTCTCAAATCGTTTATTTTTAAGGCATTGCCGTAAGTGATGCGCGAAACTACGATGGCGTCGATGTCGCCTCTGATGTGGGCGCCGGCTCTAAAATCGGAAAAAGAGATTATTTTTGTCCGCGAGAGCCACTTTTTTTTCTTCAAAAAATCGGTAACCGATTTTTTTCTTATTTTATAGGGTTCAATCGCCTCCGTTAGAGGCTTTTTTATATATATATTTTTTGTCGCTACTCCTAGGGTGACCTTGCTTCCGGAATTAATTGCTTTTTTAATGAGGGCTTCATGGCCTTTGTGAAAATGGTCAAAGGTCCCGCCGATAACAACGTGCTGGCACCTTATCTTTCCCAATTCTTTATTTATTTCTTCAACTAAATATTTCGGCACCCTTGACTCCCACCGTTTCCCTTCATTCATCAACCTTCGAATTTTTTCGCCTTCATAGAGGTATCTCTTATAATAAGGAACTCTCATTATTTTTTTTCCGCCATTTTTCATGATCCGATTGACCCAGTTATTGTTGCCGACGACGACATCAAATCCGCCGGTCTTTTTAACTACGTTATTCAACCATTTTTCGTCGTTAAAAAAGTCTTTTAGGGGAATAATTTCTTTAATTTTCCCGTTTAATTTTTCTTTATCTATGACTTTTTTTAACATTTTTTTTCTTACCCGCCAATTTAAAGGATTTTTAACGTCTGTTCTATTACTGCTTCCTATTCCAATAAATAAGCGGTCCGAGACAGAGAGAGCTTTTTTAATCAAGTAAAGATGGCCGAAATGAAATGGTTGAAAACGACCGATCAATAAAGCAGTTTTCATTCTCACATAGTATACTATATGTATGAAAATATCGCTTTCTATCAAACCAGATAAAGAAACAAACAAGATTGTTAAGTTTTTAAAAAGAGTTCAAAAAACCACAAAAATTGATAGGGTTGTCGTCGGTATCTCGGGAGGAATTGATTCAACGACGGTTTTTTATCTACTCGAAAGAGCCTACAAGCCAGAAAATATTTACCCAGCCATTTTGAACTTTTACCCAAAAGACAATACTTTGATAAAGAAAATTTTGACAGGAGCGCACATTCCCAAAGAAAATATTCTCGATTTATCGATCAAGCCAATGGTGGCAGAAATTGAAAAGCGGTTAAGCGCGAATTCAATAAGAAAGGGAAATATCATGGCGCGTGTCCGGATGATTGTCTTGTTTGACCTGGCGAAAAAAGTCAACGGGCTCGTTTGCGGAACAGAAAATCGATCGGAGCGACTATTGGGTTATTTTACCCGTTTTGGGGACGCCGCAAGCGACATTGAACCAATTACTTATTTATACAAAACTCAGTTATATCAGCTGGCAAGTTTTTTGGAAGTTCCTAAAGCAATCATTAAGGCGGCACCTACTGCAGGGCTCTGGAACAATCAAACCGACGAGAAAGAATTTGGGTTTAGCTACCGCGACGCCGACCAAGTTCTTCATTTTTACGTCGATCGTAGAATTAAGGCGGAAAAAATTAAAAAAATGGGGCTAAAAAATGCCAAAAAAATTATTGACTTTGTCGAAAAAAACCTTTTCAAACAAAAAGTTCCCTACAGGTTTAGCGGATAACTACTTCGACGATAATAAAAAGCAGGTAGGCTAAGAGAAGAATTTTCCCTTCACGTCGGGAAATATCCTGTTTCGACCGGGAAAAATAATAAAAGAGTCCTAATCCCAAAAGCATCATGACGATTGTTTTAAAGGAATAGGTGCTGATTTGAATTCTTTCTCTGTTGATAAAGGTTAAAACGCCGAATAATAAAGTATTGGCAGCGGCGCTTCCTAAGTAATCGCCCAGAGCTACTTCATTTTTTCCTTCCAAGACCGAACGTACTGCTAGGGTTAATTCCGGTAAATTCGTACCGAGAGCCAAAACAATAACGCTTATCAAAAACGGAGAAACTGAAAGAAGAGTGGAAAAATAAATTGTTTGGTTCACTAAATATTGGCTAACTAAAAAAATCACGATGCCGGCAATGACTAATTCAATTATGTCCTCAATGAGGTGTTTTTTGCTCATTTTTTGCGTCCGTATGCTGTCGAGCAGACCATGTTTGTGTTCGATGAAATAAAAAAGAATTCCATACAGCAAAATAAGAAAAACGCTTTCTGTGCGGGTCAAAACATTGTCGGCAATCAGAAAAACCGGCGCCGCCACAACCAAAAGAGCAAAAATAAGGTTGTCTGAACTTAGTTTATGGGCCATCTTAACGCCCCCGCTCAAAACGGCCAGCAAAGGAATGACAAAAACAAAAAGGACCAAAGAGGCGCCCAGTAAATTTCCTACGTAGATGTCGGGCGTTTGTTTTAAAATCGAATTGATCCCGACGGCAAACTCCGGAATCGAAGTTAAAATTCCTAGGACGAAAAAAGAAACGGCAAAAGACGATAGACCAAGGCGCTCCGTAAAACGGGTCAAAGAATTGATGATAATTCCACTGCAGTACCAGATGACAAAAAATGATAAGAAATACAGAACGACCTGTAAAACGATCATATTTTCATCTTATCATATTCAAACTTGCGGTTCTTCGACGGGTGGCGCTTCAACAGGCGTCGTTGGCGCGGCGGTAGTAGTCTGTTTCGGCGGCCTTGCTTCAGAGACGACTAATTTTCTTCCTTTGAAATCCTGACCATTCATGGTGTCTATGGCACTCTTTGCTTCTTCTTCGGTTGACATCTCGACAAAACCAAATCCTTTTGATCTACTCGAGTCACGAAAACGAATAACCGTTGCCGTAATCACCGTTCCAACAGTTGAAAAATGAGCTTTTAAGTCTTCGTCACCCACTTCATAGAGAAGATTGCCTACGTATAGCTTCTTTGACATTAAGAATCACCCCCTAGCATTGCGTTAGCAGCGACATAACTCAAAAAGTA
>MGAT01000015.1:6365-6528 GCA_001789855.1 Candidatus Roizmanbacteria bacterium RIFCSPLOWO2_01_FULL_44_13
TAACTTCTTCCAATAGTTTTTTTGCCTCGGTGTTTTCCTCGAAATGCTTTCTTACCGGTTCAATTAATTGATTCAAAAGCTTAGACAGGGTGGTCTTCAAGTCCATAGGATGAACTTTTTTCTCTGCAAACGATTTTTCTAAATCTCCGTAATTTTTAAACGA
>MGAT01000015.1:6543-6636 GCA_001789855.1 Candidatus Roizmanbacteria bacterium RIFCSPLOWO2_01_FULL_44_13
CTTCTCCGCCCTTTCAATTCTAACTTGATCTCTCTCTAGCCTGTCGAGAGACTCAAATATGATGTATTTGTAATATTCAAGAATCGGGTTTTC
>MGAT01000016.1:0-722 GCA_001789855.1 Candidatus Roizmanbacteria bacterium RIFCSPLOWO2_01_FULL_44_13
CGGGGTCAAAGAACTTGTCGTTGCGTCTTCATTAACACTAGGTTGATTGTTCCAGGTTAACGACTCCTCATCCCAGCCTTCTTCAGTTACTCGATATACTTGGTAGGTGCGCTCTGAGGAAGGCACGTCATCAAACAGAAAAAGCCGCAGGGTTGCTTTAGTTACTTCTGAGCCGCCGTCGATATCGCCAACATCGAAACTTATGAACGTACGTCTATCTGCATCTACTTCGCTCCTAATATGCAGTCCTTCTGTATTATAAGTGTTATAGGGATTAGCTTCATTGACATAGGCATCGGCAATAGCCGAAATCACTCCATTAGCAATGTCGTCGCTTGTGCCCTCGGTCTCATCGTCACCGACTACGTTGTTAACCAACACAAACACTGTAAAGTGGGTGAGTCCGGCAATGGTTATCGTTTCCGATTTGATTTCTTTGGGCTCGTCGACCACTTCGGCGTTGGTTGTCACTTCATCAACTGTTTCGCCGGATTTGACTTCAATGTCTTTGCCCTTTGCCGAATCAGGTAGCGGAAGCGTCAGATCGTAGGTAAAAGTACCGTCCTCCATCGAGCTGGTAATATCGTAGGCGGTATCGGAGAATGCGCCTAATTCTTCTATTTGTTCCTGCGTCAGTTTTACTTCTTTAATCGTGAGCGTGCCAGGAGTTTCAGGAAGCTTGGTAAAAGTAACGGTGACTTTGTCATTTTGCGGGGCTTGGT
>MGAT01000016.1:741-866 GCA_001789855.1 Candidatus Roizmanbacteria bacterium RIFCSPLOWO2_01_FULL_44_13
AATTGCGGTGGTTGTCTCGGATCCGTCGGAATTAGTCTGCCAGAGAGGAAGCGCCAACTTAGCACTTTCTTCACTCTCAATTATCTTATCTTCTTCAACCGGAGGCGATCGCACTGATGGAGCTT
>MGAT01000016.1:1029-3026 GCA_001789855.1 Candidatus Roizmanbacteria bacterium RIFCSPLOWO2_01_FULL_44_13
TGAGAACTTCCTTCTTAATCCTCATAGAATGACCTTATGGTTAAGGTTTGAGCGAATTATACGACTATAGGTTTAGATTGTCAAATCAAACCTTGAGTGGATCCGAGAGGACTTGAACCTCTGGCCTTTGCAATGTGAATGCAACGCTCTAGCCAACTGAGCTACGGATCCTTTAACTATATTATATCAACCTATTGTTTTTTCTTGATGATTTTCTTACAATGAAAACTTATGGGTTTGCTGAAAAAAATCATTGATTTTATGATGGATATCCTCGAGACCGTTATCTTTGTCGGCTCGACCTTTATCGTTGTTTATCTTTTCATTTTGACTCCTAATCAGGTGAAAGGCGCCTCGATGGAACCCAGCTTCGACTCCGGAGACTACATCCTCACCAGCCGCGTCACCTACAAATTCAGGGACATGGAGAGGGGAGACGTCGTTGTTTTCAATTCTCCGAAAAATCCCGATATTGAATATATAAAGAGAGTTATCGGCCTGCCTGGGGACAAAATCCGCATCAGCGGAGAGGACGTTTATGTCAACGACCAAGTTATGACGGAAAACTACATCGCCGACAAGACAAATCTTTGGGAAGGCGGCTGCATACAAGACGGAGTCGAATATATTGTTCCAACCAGCGAGGTCTTTGTCATGGGCGACAACCGGCAGAGGTCCTCTGATTCACGGGAGTTCTGCTCTATTCCTATCCAAAGCGTCGTCGGAGTTGTTTTTTTCCGCTACTTTCCTCCCGACAAAGTGGGGAATGTGAATAATCCCCTGCCCCGCTCAATTAGGTAAAATTGAGCGAGGCTCGTCCAACGGCGGCCCGCTCTATCAGATAATTTTTTTCACCAACTCCTTAATCGATTTTGAAGTTTTCTCTAAATTGCCTTTGATTTCCAATGCCAGGCGCGACCTTGTCCGCGTCTGAACTAGAGCCGCGTTGACATCGGGATTTTTTTTAGCAATCTCTCCCATCAAAAACTGCCTTTCTTTTTCTTTAATATAGTGGCCTCTATTTTTTATTTCGTAAAGATATTCACGAATCGCGTCTTCGGTGTCTTTGACGGACAGATTTTGGGTAAGAATTTTTTCATAGATGTCGACCATCTTCTGTTTGTCGTTCAGGCGGGATAACAAAAAAAGGTGGCTAATGGAGATTAATTTTGAGTAATATGCGTCGACGATTATGTCCGGTAATTTGTTTAAGCGGTTGATGTGACAAACATAGGAAGAATTAATTCCGAGCTTTTCGGCGATGTCAATCACTTTGACGTTTTTTTCGCGGCGGAGTGTTGAAATTAATTTTGCCTTGGCAAAAATGTCTTTCTCGGCTTTTATTTTTCCAAAGATTTCATCGACATTGTCGGCCATGGATATATTCTATCCTATTTTACTCCACCTTGACGTAAGAAGCGCCTAGCCTGGTGTAGAAAGTGACCTTGCCTTTCCTCAAAGCCATAATGGTGAAGTCGCGCCCCAGCATCGTTCCGGGACCGGCATTCACTCTGGTTCCTCTTTGGCGGATGATAATGTTGCCGGGAATGGCAATCTGTCCGCCATAAATCTTGACTCCCAGCCTTTTGGCCCTTGAGTCTCGATTTCCCTTAACGGTTTTTTGTGCCTTGGTATGTGCCATTAAATCTTTTTAATTTTTAAAGTCGTCAAAAACGGACGAAAACCCTTAACCCTTCTGTATCTTACCTTGGCCTTAAACCGCGCCACCCTTATTTTCTCTCCCTTGCCGTGCGCCACTACCTCGGCCTTGACTTTGCTTTTTAGTTCCGGTGCCCCCAATTCGAGGGACTTGCCCTCGCTGTCAAAGGTCGCCAAGGTAACGAGTTCGATGGTGTCTTTTTCTTTGACGTTGAGTCGGTCAACGGTAATTGAGTCGCCTTCACGAACTATATATTGCTTTCCGCCTGTTTTTACTACTGCTAAATTAGACATAAAAACAAATTATACAAGAAAAATGCGCTTCTTCAATCTCAAAT
>MGAT01000016.1:3282-3388 GCA_001789855.1 Candidatus Roizmanbacteria bacterium RIFCSPLOWO2_01_FULL_44_13
CAAAACCACCCAAAAAGCCGAACTGTTCGACCAAGGAAGCAAAGGCAAAGTCGGTCGTGTTTTCCGGAAGAAAATAAAGACGGGACTGGGTTGACAAACCGAGTCC
>MGAT01000016.1:3432-3552 GCA_001789855.1 Candidatus Roizmanbacteria bacterium RIFCSPLOWO2_01_FULL_44_13
TCATATTATAAGAGATTCCTTGGGTGTCCAAATGCGGATTAAAAAAGCTAAAAAGGCGGGCCTTCTGATAACCTTTCAGCAAAAACCAGCCGATTGGCACAACCAACGCCGACATGAAAA
>MGAT01000016.1:3644-5910 GCA_001789855.1 Candidatus Roizmanbacteria bacterium RIFCSPLOWO2_01_FULL_44_13
TGCTTGAAAATAATAAAAGCGGGAACGGCAAAATACAGAAAAGTTTTAGTAAAAAAAGCCAATTGGTTTTCCAGTATTTTTTTGGAAGTCAAGAGTTGGGTGAGAAAAAGAATCAAAAAAACTTTAAACAGCTCGGAAACCTGAAAATTAAAAAAATAAAAGTCGAGCCAACGGCGCGAACCTTTGACCTCGATGCCAATAATGAAAGTGATCACTAAAATTGCCGCCATCAGCCAGTACAAAAGTTGGGCGTTCAACCTAAAAAAGTGCCGCCCAATCGTTTTCATGCCAAAATAAACACCGATACCGATGACGACAAACATCAGTTGGCGAAAAAAAAGCGACTGACTCAGTCCGAAGAGATTGAGAAGGCCAAAAAGAATAAGAAAAAATGATGCGATCATGATGTCACTATAACCTCCTGCCCGATTTTGACCGATCTGGCCATAACCCTTTTCTTAATAAATTCCAGATTTTCTAAAAAGGCGTCTGGCACGGTGAGGTTGATTTTATCGGTTGCTTTCAGACCCAATTCTTTTCTTTTTGATTGGACCGTCCTAATAAGCTCTCTTAAAGCGCCTTCCTTTTCAAGGTCCTCTTTTGCTACTTCAACTGGTTTGACGGGATAATGGGTTTCTTTATTGACGACGAGATTCTTTGCGTTTAATTCCTTTAAAGCCACTTCCCAAACTTCATGTGAAATATTTGTGTAGTTTCCTTCCAACTCTACTTCTAGTATTAGGAGCGGAATTCTCACCTTGACTCCGTCGGCTTTTCGTTTGGCGTGTCCCGCTTCGACCACTTTTCTAACCAATTCCATTTCTTTCATTAAGCCGGTGTCAATCCAATTTTTCTTCATCGGCGGCCAGGTCGACAGATGAACCGATTCGGCTCCGGTCAGATTGACATAAATTTCCTCGCTGACAAACGGCATAAAAGGAGAAAAAATTATCGGCAAGTTGGAAAAAATATAATACAGGGTCGAATAAAAAGATTTTTTGTCTGCGGCGTCTATGCTGTTGACCCAGACGCGGTCGCGGCTCTCTCGAATATACCATGTAGAAAGATCGGAAACGAATTTCTCGATTTCAAGAGCGGCGTCCTTGGCGTTAAATTCGCGCAGGCTTTTTTCTACTCTTTGAATAAGCCAGGTAAATCTCGAGAGTATCCATCGATCTAATACGTTACGCTTCGCTAGAGAGGATTTCGACCATTTGTCGAGATTGGCGTATTCGATAAAAAACCTATACGAATTCCATAACATAAGATAAAATAACCGCCTGACTTCGTCGGCCTTCTTGTAGCCAAAGAGCATATTATCGGCCGGATTTTGCCGGCTATACATCCAGCGCATCACATCGACCCCGATTTTAGCGGCGCCTTCGTTGAATTCCACCGCGTTGCCCCAGCTTTTGTGCATGGCTCTCCCATCTTCGCCAAGTAGCGTCCCAAACCCCAGCACCGTTTTGAACGGCGGTTCATTCTCGAGGACGGTCGACTCGGCGATCAGAGCATAAAACCAGTTTTTGAACTGCCCCGGAAAGCTTTCGGTGATAAAATCGGCCGGGAACCATTTTTTCCATTCCTTTTTATCCTTAAGATAAAGCGGCTCCCCTTGATTACTCTCGGTAATAGTCGAGTAAGGAACGATTCCGGCGTCGAGCCAAGGATTGCCGACGTCGTCTATCCGTGAAACCGCATCGTTGCACTTGCTACATTTTATTTTTATTTCATCGATGTATGGTTTGTGGGGAGTCTTGCCTTCGAATTTATCCCAACCGGAGATCGATCGTTTCTTCAATTCTTCTTTCGACCCCAGCACTTCAAAATGTCCGCATTTTTTGCATTCGTAAATCGGAAGAGCCAATCCCCAGTAGCGATTTTTCTTGGAGATGAGCCAGTCATTCATATTTTTCAACCAATCCAGCTCGCGCTCGAGACCGAATTCCGGCATCCACTTGATTTTTTTGGCGACGGCAGTCATTCTCTCTCTCAAGGTTTTTCCCTCATGCTGCTTGTCCATCGCTATGTACCATTCATTGGTCACTTTCCAAACCAGTTCGGTTTTGCAGCGCCAACAGGCCGGGTAGCGGTGTTTATATTTCAATATTTCAAAAACCCAGTCGACTCCGTTGCTGTTTTTGTTGGACTTCAAATAGTCTAAGATGATTTCCGGGTGTTTCTTGGCGTTTTTTCCGCTCAAGAATCCTAGTCCGGTTAAGTAATCGGCGTTGTCAGCGATGATCGGGATCATCGGCAATCCTAT
>MGAT01000016.1:5957-7158 GCA_001789855.1 Candidatus Roizmanbacteria bacterium RIFCSPLOWO2_01_FULL_44_13
GGACCATGCCGGTCCCTTCCGTTGTTGTCACAGGAAGGATCTGTTCGTCGGTGGCGAAGACGACGTGAAAATTGTTCGGATTTTCCTCCGCGACCTTCTTCACCTTCGGCAAATCGTCAAAAGGCGCCTCGTATCTTAAACCGACGAGCTCCTTTCCTTTAACTGTTTTGAGGATCTTGTATTCGCCTTTAAATACCGTTTTAACCAAAGCGTTGGCAATCCAGAATTTCTGCCCAACATATCCTTCAACCAGCGAGTAGTCGATTTTTTTATCGACGGCAACGGCAATATTGGCCGGAATGGTCCAAGGAGTTGTCGTCCAGACCAATAAATTTTCATTCTTTCGCCCTATTAAAGGTAGTTCAAAATAAACCGAGTCGTGGACCATTTCTTTGTAGTCCTCGGTCAGCATTTCGTGCTGGGAAATGGCCGTTTCGCACCTCGGGCACCAGGGAACCGACTCCCTTCCTTTGTAGATCCAGCCTGCCTCATCGCAAGTTTTTAAAAAATGCCAGATCATGTAGTTGTTTTCGTCGCTCATGGTAAAGTAGGAGTGTTCCCAGTCGGCAAAGTAACCCAATCGTTTTGATTGTTCGGTTTGGACTTTTGAGAAGCGATAAACTCTATCTTTGCAGAGCTGGACAAATTTGGCGATTGACGCCTTGCGGTCTCCCGGGACCAGGTTTTCGATGTCTTTTTTTGTCCTTAACCCAAGTTCTTTCTCGACCTCGACTTCTACCCAAAGCCCTTGGCAGTCAAAACCGTTTTGGAAACGCTGCCGGTAACCCAAGAGGTTATAGAAGCGGGGCCAGAGGTCTTTGTAGGTTCTTCCCCAAGCGTGGTGGACTCCCATCGGATTGTTGGCGGTGATCGGGCCGTCGAGGAATGAAAAATATTTTTTGGATTTTTTGTTTTTGGCGAGAAATTTTTTGACGATACTCTTTTCGTACCAGTGTTTCAGCCATTTTTCCTCCATTTCGGGAAAGTTAATATTTTGCTCGACCGGTTTGAACATATTCAATCATTATATAACAACACCGCAACGGCGCAACAGATTGCTTTTTTGTAAACAAGTTGTATAATGGCTTAAACATGAGTAGAGAGCGTATCGGGGTAGGAAGAGCTCGTTCTCCAAATCTTGTTCCTGTAAATACAGAGTCAACTTCCCAAATAACACCAAGGCCTTCAAGAAGTAAAGGAA
>MGAT01000017.1:0-1912 GCA_001789855.1 Candidatus Roizmanbacteria bacterium RIFCSPLOWO2_01_FULL_44_13
AGACGACCCGAAAAGACGGTGCCCGGACATAGCCAAGGCAAAAAAACTTTTGGAGTGGAGCCCGAAAGTCAATCTCGAGGAAGGATTAAAATTAACGATTGACTACTTCAAGCATTTATGAAAAAAGTCGCTGTTATTACTCCAACCTTTAACGAAATCGGCAGCATCAAAAACCTGGTTGACGGAATTTTTGCCCTGGCGGCGCACCTCCCCAATTGGGATATCCACGTTTTGATCGTCGATAGCCATTCTACCGACGGAACGATCGAGGCGGTAAAAAAACTCCAAAAAAAATATCAGAACCTCCACCTGTTGGAAACCGAAAAAGAAGGGTTGGGCAAAGCCTACATCAGGGGGTTTAGATATGCCGAGGAGACCATCAATCCCTATTTAGTTTTTGAGATCGACGCCGACGGCCAACATGATCCAGTTAGAATTCCCAGTTTTATCCGTGAAATTGAACAGGGAGCTGACTTTGTCGTCGGGACGAGATATTCTAAGGGCGGGTCGATACCCTCGAATTGGAGAATCCATAGGAAAATTTTGTCGGCCGGCGCCAATTTGTTTGTCCGGCTCGGATTTATGAAGTTGAGTCTTACCGAATGGACAAACGGCTACCGGGCGATCAAATTTTGGCTGGTAAAAAAAGCCTACGATCATTTGCAAAACTATTCCGGCTATGTTTTTCAGGTCGCCTTCCTGGACTTTGCCCTGAAACAGGGGGCTGTTATCCGCGAAGTACCGGTTCACTTCAAGGAAAGATTAACGGGCGAGTCGAAAATCAACGCCCCCGAATATACTTTACAAACGATGTTTTATGTTTTGACCCACTCTTCTTTTATTAAATTCGTCGTCGTCGGGTTGATCGGTTTTGCGATTGATTTTGGCCTCTCCTATCTTGGCATCCAAAAAATGCACCTGACGGTATGGATAGCCACCGTATTGAGCACCGAAACCGCGATCGTTTCAAATTTCTTGCTCAATAATTTCTGGAGCTTCCGCCACAAAAAAATCGAAGCCGGAGGCGGAGGAATTCTTTCCGGGTTTTTGAAATTTAACGTCGTTTCTTCCGGCTCAATCGTTATTCAAGCGGTCGGGATGCAAATACTGACGAGCATTTTTGGAACGCAGCTTTGGTATTTGTATAAAGTTTTGATTATTGCTTTGGTGATAATACCCTATTCCTACATTCTTTATAACAAAGTGATTTGGAAAAGTAAGTAAGTTATTCCTCGTTTTTCGTAGAATATTCCGCCGACACCCAGCCCTCGGCGAATTCCCCCTCGACCAATCCGTCTGGATTATCGTTATATTTGATTTTGTACCAACCGCTTTTCTCTTCCAAAAACTCATACTCTTCACCCGGCTTGACTTTAGCCGCCTCGGTGGCGTCAACCGATCCATCGAGCCTTACCCGAAGCCAACCTTGAGGATTGTCGTCGATGGTGATTAGGGTTTTACCGGTTGCGGCGGATTCGCTCGCCTGTTTCGGCGTCGGATTGACGCTCGTTTGGCTCTGGTCGATCGCCAGTTTAAAAGCGGCGTTCACCCGGAACCCCGGGTCGACATTTATCTTTTGGGTGCGTCGGAAAAATCCCGGCATAAAAACAGACAGTTCGTGGTCGCCTCGCAAGACGTCCTGCAAGATTAAAGGTGCTACTCCCTTTTCGTCGTTGTCCAAGGTGACGATCGCCCCTTGCGGCTCTGTTTCGACATAGATCTCTCCGTAGTTGCTGTTTTTCGGAGGCGTCGGCATTTTTTCCGTCGTAAAAATTTCACCCGCCGAGGCTATATCGGAACTGCCGAGCTCGCGGTTCACATAGGTCAAGGCGTTTTTGAAGACCGTGACCTTGCCGTTCCAGGAGGCGGTATCGGTGGCCGTTCCTTCGGGAATCAACTTCAAAAGATACTC
>MGAT01000017.1:1953-11459 GCA_001789855.1 Candidatus Roizmanbacteria bacterium RIFCSPLOWO2_01_FULL_44_13
TGGCGTTGTTGACAAAAACCGAGGTCCCCGGAGATGAGACGACTTTCAATCTGCCGTAGGCATTCTGGCGGTCAAAAATGAAAAAGCGGATGACGACAAAGGCCATAAACAAGCCTATCAATATCAAAAGGAGTGTCAATTTATTTCTCATACGGCAGTAATATTGTATTCCAATCAGGAAAATAATTCAACGTTTAGCTTTGTTATAATGAAATTGTGGTGGAAGCAAAGACTGATAAAAAGATTGGTCTCTCCGCGCCTTCTTTTTTTCCCCAATTCTATTATCTATTATTATCTCTTCTTAAAATCAAGATCGTCAACGAATTAACGGACGAAAGAGAAATTAAAAAACTGGCTTACCAACTGATTGAGTCGATGACCAATTCGAGTTCAGAAATAGAAAAATTGTCGCCTGAAGAATTTGACAAATTTATAAATACCAGACGAGTCAGAAGACTGCCGTTGGAGAAGAATGCGAAGGAAAAAGTTTATAGTCAAGGCATGCATGTATATCTTCCTTTGACTAATGGGGTCGTATCTTTTGTTAATGGTAATGTCTACGATCCAAAACCATTCGAATCTTTGGTCCTGGTTTTGCCAGGAGACGTTCACCGGCACATAAGCCGCAATGGCACCGAACCGGCGATAGTCTTGACCATGAATACCTTCTGTTTGACCTGGGGTCACAAGGTGAAGTTTAATGCTCCCAATTCTGAAAGATTTCCTTCGATTAAAAGACACATCAGAATAAAATAACGGGAGGGGTGGAGTTTAACCGGCTTTAATCAAAATCACGCCGGCGAGCATTATCAAGCTACCCAGCCACACTGACTTTCTCGGCTTGTCTCCAAAAACAAACCAGGCAAATACCAAAACAAAAAATACTTCCAGTTTTTTGATTCCGGAAACGAGCGCGACCGGCCCTTCGGTGATTCCGTACAAATAAAGAAGCGCGAGAACGGTATAGACAATTCCGTTTAAAGATAGGTTCCAAAAATTGTTTTTTAGACTGGCTACCCATTTTTTATCTCTGCCGATTATGTAAAAACTAATCAAAACCGTCATCATTATGTTTTCGAGCAACAGCAAAAACGACTGATTTACGGGTCGGATATTTTTAAGTGCGAATTTGTCAAAAATCGAAGTCAACGGCATCATTGTTACGGCAAACAAATACGCTCGCGAACCTTTGTTGGTCAGCAACGTCTTGAATGGTTTAAAAAAATTCTCTCTCGCCTCTTCGACTTTGAGAAAATAACCGCCGACGATGATAAGAACCAGTCCTATTAACGGAAAAATTTTTATTGCTTCCGACAAAGAAACCAAGGCGAGCAGGTACTGAAAAACTATTCCAAAAAAAGCCAGAGGAACTACCTCGGATACAAGGCTTCCCTTCAACGACTTCAAAGCCAGAGTTTTTAGATAGGCAAAACTGAACACCGAGGCCAACGTCGCCAGCCAGAAGACTGTGTTTAACTTTGGTAACCCGTCTTTTAGCGCCGGATATATTAGAAACGGGATCGAAAAAGAAAATAGAGCCCAGGAAACGAGCGAGGCGCTAATATTGTTCAGGGCTTTTTTATTGAGGATGACGGAAACCGCCGAAACCAACGCCGAAGAAAATGCATACCAAAACCACATACAGTATGATATAATAAAAAATTATGAAAATACTGCTTTCGTCCAATTTCGCTTCAAGGCGACTCTTTGGGGAGGGTAGTATTTTACTGGCCTAAAGAGTAAAAATTGAATTACCATCCCCCGCCCAAATCCGGGCGGTTTTTTTATGGCCAGAATTATGAATTTAAATTAAACATATGAAATTACCAAAACAGTCAAAAGACTTTGAAGAAAACAAAAAACACAATAAAAAAGTTTTATTAATGTATTCGGGAGGGGTTGATACCTCTATTTGTGTTTATTTGTTAAAACATTTTTATGGCTACCAAGTAATAACATTGACAATTGACGTTTGTCAGGATAAAAACTGGTCAAAAATCATGGCTAAAAAGGCCAAACAGCTTGGTGCAATAAAAACAATTATTTATGACGGAAAAAACGAATACGCCGATAAATATTTGTCACATATTATCAAGGCCAATGCTTTATACGACGACTATTATCCGGTTGGCACCTCGATCGCTCGACCCTGGCAGGCAAAAATAGGGGTTGAAATTGCCAAAAAAGAAAAGGTCGCCGCTATCGCCCACGGCAACAAAGGTAGAGGCGCCGGTGCCTTCCAGTTCAATATGGTATTTAACTATTTTTCTGACGGAAAAATTAAACTGGTCGCTCCCATTGGCGACTGGTGGCCGACGCGCCAGGATGAGATAGAATTTGCCATCGCAAATAATATTCCTATTCCCGTCGAAAAAGAGAATCCGTTCAGTTACGACGACAACATTATGTCAAACGCCATAAATTATGGAGACATCGACGATATTGAAAAAGCTGTCCCTGAAGAAGCGTTTAAGTGGACTGCCCCAGTGGAAAAAGCTCCGGATAAGCCGGAATCAATTAAGATTGAATTCAAAAATGGTTTGCCGGTTATCCTCAATGACAAAAAAATGAAACTGTCAGACCTGATACAAACTTTAAATATTGTCGCCGGAAAACATGGGGTAGGTAGAATCGACATGGTTGAAAACGGATTGTATGGCAATAAATTTAAATGGGTTTATGAAGCGCCGGCGGCACAGATTATTATCTATTGCCATAAAGAAATCGAAAAACTGGTTTTGCCGAAGGAAACTCTTAATTTTAAGCACCACGTTATCGATAAAAAATTTGCCTCGCTAATCTATCATGCTTTGGTTTATAGCCCTCTGGCTAAAGCACTAATGTGTTTTATAGATTATGTTCAGCCTTATATCGAGGGCAAAATTACGATAAAACTTTTTAAAGGAAATTTTACCGTTATTAAGCGGCAATCTAAATATTCCTTGGTCGGAATTGAATCGCATAATCTGAAATTAAAACTCGATCTGGACACAATCCCTTACGGATTTGAAGAATACAGTTTTTCTCTAAAACATCCAAAAGTTTTTGACCACCATTATGAAAAAATCAAATAATCCCCTTTGGGGTGAAGGAGAAAAGAAAAACTTTGGCAAAGTAGCCGTGGAATATGCCGCGGGTGACGATATTGTATTGGATAAAATTTTTGTTCAATACGAGTGCTTGGTCAATCAAGCCCACCAATTAATGTTACTAAAACAAAATATTCTTCCTTTATCCCAAGTTAAAAAAATATTCAAAGTCTTAGAAGAAATTAAAAAACTCGATAAACAAGAAAAATTTGTCTTAAAAAAAGAGTTGGAAGACGTCCATTCAAATGTAGAACAATATGTCATTAATAAACTGGGTATCGAAATCGGGGGGAATCTCCGCCTCGGAATCGCCAGAAACGACCAAGTCTATACCGACACAAGAATGTTCATGCGGGGCAAAATCCTGTTAATCGGCCATTTATTAATCGGTTTAATAAACGGATTAAATAACGAAGCAAAAAAGCATACAAAAACTATAATGCCCGGTTATACCCATTTGAGAGTTTCCCAGTCTATTACATACGGACATTGGCTCACGGCTAAAAGCTATCATTTCCTTGATGACTTAAAAAATCTCATTTACGATTTTGAGCAAATAAATAAATGCCCGTTGGGTATTTTTGAAATGGCTGGAAGCCAACTGCCGCTTGACCGTAAAATTACGGCAAAATATTTGGGTTTCGACGGAATTACAAAGAATAGTTTATACACCGCCAATAGCCGTGGTGAAATTGAAGCAAAATTGCTGGCGGATTTGTCTATATTGGCGTTGCATATAAAAAGAACCATGAATGAGGTGATACTGTGGTCGACCGACGAATTTGGTTTTTTAAAGATCGATGACCTTTATACCACCGGCGGTACGGCTCAACCTAATCTTAAAAATCCCGATACTCTGGAAGTAGTTAGAGCGAATTGTGCAAAAATTTATGGACGATTCTTGGAAACTTTGGTCATAATGGATAGCTTGCCATCGGGATTCAACCGGGACACTCAGCAAACCAAACCGGCCTTATTTGAAAGTATTAGCATCGTGGAAAAAACCTTACCCGTTTTTACCGGAATCATGACTAGCCTGTCGGTTAATAAGGAAAAGATGGCCAAAGCCGCCGAAATCAATTTTGCCAATGCGCCGGACGTCGCCGTTCAAATTGCCCAAAAAGGGGGCGTTTCATTTCGAGAGGCATATAAGATAGTCAAAACCTTAATAAAACAAAAATACTTGAAAAATAGTTTTTCCGAACTGACACCAAAAATTATTGAAAAAGTTTCAGAGAAAGTTCTTAAAAAGAAAGTAAGTCTGAATCAAAAAGATATTAATAAAGTGTCAACTTCGGATGCTTGCGTTTATAACCGAGCAAGTGAAGGCGGACCTTCTCCCTATCAGTGTCTATTAATGATAGAAGACATTAAAAAGAAGGTTTTTCAATTAGAAAAACAGATCATAAAGAAAGAAAACAAAATTAAATCGGCGCTTAAAAAAATTACTCTTTCTGCTATCATATAGACACATGGTCAAGGACAAAATAGTAGAGAATTTGTTTTTATCTTTAAAGAAATTCGGCCATCTTGATGCAGAAATTGACCTTCAGCCGCCGACCAATTCCGCGCACGGCGACTACTCTACTTCTGTAGCTCTTAAACTGACTAAACAGCTGAAAAAAAATCCAATGGAAATCGCCGAGGAAATCAAGAAAAACCTTCCTAAAACCGATTTCATAGAAAAAATAGAAGTCGTCAAGCCCGGGTTTATTAATTTTTGGATAAGCGATGATTATTTTCTCGACTATGCTCGAAAAGCATCAGAAGAAAAATTTGATTTTCCAGCTTTCCATTTGGGTAAAAACAAAAAAATCATGGTCGAGTTTGCCCACCCCAACACCCACAAGCTTTTTCATATCGGCCACCTGCGCAACATCTCGACCGGCGAGGCAATCGTGAGAATATTTTCTGCCGTCGGCAATAAAGTCGTTCCCGTTAACTATCAAGGAGACGTCGGCCTTCACATTGCCAAATGTTTATACGGAATCCGCCAATCGGGCGCAGACTGGAAAAAATTTAAAACGCCAAAGGAAAAAATTGAGTTCATTGGAAAAATGTATACCGAAGGAACCCAGGCATACGAAAAAAACGAAAAAGCCAAAGAGGAGATCCTTGAAATCAACGAGATGATTTATAATGAAAGCCCGGAAATCATTCCGTTGTGGAAGGAAACGCGGCAATGGAGCTTGGACTATTTCGGCGAAGTTTATAAAAGAGTCAGCAGCCGCTTTGACCGGTTTTACTTTGAAAGCGAGTTTTATAAACGAGGCCTTGAAATCTGCAAAAAAGCATTGAATGACGGGGTTCTCGAAAAAAGCCAGGGGGCAATCGTTTTCAATGGTAAAAAATATGGACTGGACACGAGGGTCTTCATCAACTCTAAGGGATTTCCGACTTACGAGGGAAAAGAGCTGGCTCTGGCCGAAAAAGAATTCTCCGAGTTCGGCGAGCTCGATCACAACATCCACGTCGTCACCCCCGAGCAGACAAGTTTCTTCAAAGTCACTTTCAAAGTCCAGGAACTCCTGGACGGAAAGAAATATAAAAACAAACAATACCACCTGATCTATGAGTGGGTGAAGCTAAAAACCGGAAAGATGTCGTCCCGGGAAGGGAATGTTATTGAAGGTAATTGGCTTATCGACCAGATAAAGGAAAAAATATTAAAGCAGTTCAAAGGCGATGAGAAAACCGCGGAAACTCTTGCCGTCGCCTCCGTCAAATATTCATTTCTCAAACAGGGAACCGATTCCCCGATCGCTTTCGATATTGACGAGTCGGTCGCGGTGGACGGAAATTCCGCCCCCTACCTGATCTATACTTACGTCCGATGCCAGTCAGTTCTAAAAAAAGCAAGCGTTTCTCCGGATACTGCTGTTATTGATGCGGGCGTGGACGAATTAAATATTCTTCGCAAGCTATATCAATTCTCCGAAGTCGTCTTAAAAGCGGCTGAAAACTATTCCCCAAGTCTTATCGCCAACTATCTTTACGAATTGTCGTCACAATTTAACCTGTTCTACCAAAAAAACCCTATTCTCAAGGCAGAAGAAAAAACCAGGGAGTTGAGACTCTTAATAACTAAGGCAACCGCCAAGGTAATTAAAAAGGGGTTGGAGCTTCTGGGAATTATAACGGTTGAAAAAATGTAAATATGGCACTATTTGTCTGTAAAAACTGCGGCTATGGCGCGGCCTCATGGTACGGCAAGTGTCCAGACTGCGCCTCTTGGAACACAATGACAGAGCGACCCGACTTCGCCAAAGATTCGACGGGAAAAAAAGAATCGGTAAAAAAAATTTCCATCACTTCCTTAAAGCAAATCAAGTCACAAGCCTCTTTAAGGATGCCTACCGGGGTCGGCGAATTTGACCGCGTCATCGGGGGCGGCATCGTTCCCGGATCTGTAATTCTTTTAACCGGAGAACCGGGCATCGGCAAGTCTACCCTAGTACTCCAGATTTTAAAAAACATAAAAACGCTGTATATTTCCGGCGAGGAATCCGGAGAGCAAATCAAGGGACGCGCCGACCGGTTAAAAATTGATTTGGACAAATTCCTTTTTTCAAACGATCTGCAGATTGAGGGCATTATCGAATCCGCATCCGGGTTGGAAAACAAAATCGAGGTTTTGGTAATTGATTCCATTCAAACCGTCTATTCGAAAGAAATTGGAGGAGCGGTTGCCTCGGTTTCCCAGCTCAAAGAAACGGCAAAAAAACTCGTGACGTTTGCCAAAAAAAACAAGGTGGCGGTCGTGATTGTCGGCCACGTCACCAAAGAGGGAGAGATCGCCGGGCCGAAAACTCTCGAGCACTTCGTCGACACCGTTCTGAATTTTGAAGGAGAAAAAGTTTCCAATTATCGCCTGATGCGGGCTTCAAAAAACCGCTTCGGTAGCGCTGACGAAATCGGTATTTTTGAGATGACCGCGTCCGGGCTAAAACAAGTCGACGACCCGATGGTTTTTGTCGAAGAAAAGCGTCGATTCGAGCCCGGCAAGGCGCTGATCGGCGTCGCTTCCGGCAAGAGGCCGCTCTTTTTTGAAATCCAGACATTGGTGACGCCGACCGTTTTAGCCTATCCGAGGCGCGTCGTTAAGGGGTTGTCTTACAATAAAGTCCTGCTTCTTTTGGCAGTCGCGCAAAAATATTTACGAATTCCTCTTGACCGCTTCGACGTTTATGCCAACGTCATCGGCGGAGTCTCGGTTGAAGGAACCGCTGCCGACCTAGGGCTAATTGCTTCCTTGATTTCCTCGTTTAAAAATACGCCCGTACCCGGTAATTCGCTTTTTTTGGGTGAAGTGGGATTACTTGGCGAGGTGAGGAAAACTTTTCTTGAAGAAAAAGTCATCGCTTCGGCAAAACGGCTGGGCCTAAGAAAAATCTTCGCATCGGGCAACATTAAAAACGTCCAAGAACTAATGAAGCTATTTCGGTGAATTTTTGATGAAGACTTTTTCTATCGTCGCCTTCCTTCCATTAGCCCCGATTAACTCAAAGACGAGCATATTTTCACCTTCTTGTAACGGAAAGTCATAGGTGAACCGTCCGTTCTCGTCCAAATAAATTCTCTGCCCGACAATTTTTAGCGTCGCTTCCTTGTGGGTAGATCCGGCGACCGTGACTTTACTTTCGGTTGTAAAAGTCGAAGTTTTCGGAGAAGTAATAGTCAAAGTGGGCGGTGAAAAATAGAGTTTCAACTGATAGACAAAATAGAGCAAAAAAAGCAAGACGCCTCCAACAATCGCCAGCCTCAAAAGTTTTCTCGACTGCGGCGTCAAGTAGCTCGAAGAAACTCTTTTTTTAAATTTGACTTCTTCCTTCCTTTCGTAATCGCGCCTAAAAAAAGCGAGAATTCTTTTGGAGTCCAACCCTAAAATTCTTGAGTAATTTTTTAAGATTCCAATGATATAGATTTTTGAGGAAAAAAAATTCCAGTTATTTTCTTCTATTGCTCGAAGGTACTTTTCTCTTACCCTGGTTTGTTTTTCGATATCGCGAAGTTGCAGACCTTTAATCAGGCGTTCTTCTTTTAATATTTCTCCAACGGTTGCCATACCTGAATTATACTCTCCCCGTATACTGGCCCGTCTCCGGATTGATGCTTATAGTTTCTCCTACTTTGACAAACAAGGGTACCAAGACGGTGACTCCGGTTTCGACCGTAACCGATTTTTTGGCACCCCCGGAAACGGTGTCGCCCTTGACGGCATTCTCGGCTCCGGTTACCTTGAGTCGAACGCTCATCGGCGGTCTAATCGTCAACGGTTTGTCATTGTGGAGATAGACAAACATCTTGTCGCCTTCCTTGAAAAAACGATGGACGTCGCCAGCGACGGATAAAGGAACTGAAAATTGATTATAGGTCCTCTCGTCCATGAAATATAAATTCTCGTTGTCTTTATAGAGGTATTGCATTTCGATAGATTCAACGTCTACCAACTCTACCTGTTCGTTTGACTTGTAGGTGAAGTCGACGTTTTTACCGGTGACAACATTTTTTATCCTTGCCTTCATCAGCGCCGACCCTTTTCCCGGCGAATAAAAATCGGCCTTTTGTACCTGCCAAATTTCGCCCAAGTGTTCGACAAACTCGCTCTTTTTTAGATTTCCTGCATTGATGCGCATAGATATTATTATAAAAACCCGCAGATACCGCTCAAATACGGTATCGAGTTTTTTTAATTGCTAATATTAATTAATCTTAATTTATTAATTGAATCGGTATCTGTAAATATCATCGCCAGTCTCTCAAATCCTATCGCAATTCCCGCGCATTCGGGAAGCCCATATTTTAACGTTTCGATAAATCCCTTGTCAACCGGATGAGCGATTTTTTTCAGTTTTTTTCTTTTTAGTTGCTCCTCGTTCATCCTTTTCTTTTGCTCCTTCCAGTCGGTCAGTTCGGTGTAACAATCACCCAGTTCGACGCCTTCGATGTAGAACTCAAAACGCTGAACCGTTTTTTTGTCCGGGTTTGACTTGGCGCAAACGGCAAATTCCTTGGGATAATCGTAAATCAATGTCGGGTAACCGTTTATGCCGAGATTCGGTTCGACTTCTTGAGAATAAATCTGAGACCATAAATCCTCATAGGAATAAATTATAGTTCGAGCTTGTCGAGAACTTCTCGATTCGCTGCGCTCGCTCGAAGAATTATAAACAACATATCCTTTCTCTCTTGCTTTATTAATAAATAATTTATGATCAAATAGTTCTTTTTCGTTTATGCCGGAATATTTTTTGAAGGCTTCGGCGACGGTTATTTTTTCCCACTTCGACAACGATATTTTCTTCCCCTGGTATTTTATTTTTTTTCCTTTTGCGATGTATTGGAGCATTTTCAAAAGTTCCTCGGCGATATCCATGTGGTCGGCGCCGACTTTATAATACTCGAGTATGACAAACT
>MGAT01000017.1:11469-25221 GCA_001789855.1 Candidatus Roizmanbacteria bacterium RIFCSPLOWO2_01_FULL_44_13
TTTGCTTAAGTAATAACAGCTGCCGACTCCGTAAGCCAATAATCTTTTCATAAATAATTCCGGCGTCGGGGCCAGATATAATTTTTGGCTTTTATCTAAAAACCTGTGTTCGGTTTCAAAAACTTCCATGTAAGACTCGGGAATGAGAGCGGGTGACAAAATCGGCAGGTCGGTCTTCAAATAGCTCTGTTTCTTCAAAAAAATTTCCACCTTCTCTTGGATGCGGAGATATTTTTTGTAGTTTTTAAGATTTTCTGCGTTGGTATCAATTTTCATTCTTTATTTTCTCATTTATGGAGCTATTTCACAATAAGACTAATCAAACTTATAATATGAACCTATATATGACCCGTGGTGATCGACCAGAACTGATTATTGCCGGTGATCCGCGCGGTGAAACGCGCGAGGCAAGAGCCTTTTCAAATTGGACAGTCTTAAATGCAATATCAATTATTCTTAGACTCAATGGAGAATATTACATTAATAAAGGCGTAAAACTTTCAGAAAAACAAATCAAAAGAAGAGAGGCGGAAAGACATGCTCTTGAACAAAAATATCCTTCTTTTAATCTGTATAAACAATGACTTAGTCTGAAGTGTTTTTTAATTCCTCCAAAATCTTTTTTGTCTTATGCGAGATCCTTTCCGGCACGGCGATTTTATAAATAACATACTGGTCGCCGCGTCTATTTGAATTGGGGAAAGGCACACCTTGGCCGTGCAGTCTGACGGTTGTTCCCGGCTGTGTTCCCGGTCTGACTTTAAGGCGAACTGGGCTATCGATTGTTTCCACTTCAACGACACCTCCCAAGACCGCCGTCGGGTAGGAAATTTCCTGTTCGAGATAAATGTCCTGACCCTGGCGCTTAAAACTTTTGTGCGGCCTGACCCGGACTTGGAGGTCGAAGTCGGAAAACCTAATGATCATTCCGTCGTCGACCCCGGCCGGAATCCTGATAGTTTTTTTGTCGCCTTTGACGACGGTTTCTTTTTGCACGCCGTGGACGGCTTCCTCAAAACTTATTGTGATTTGAAAAACTTCCCTTGGCTGGCGCCTTCCCCCTCTTGAAAACGGCGACTGAAAACCGAAAAACTGTTCGAAGATGTCAAACGGGTCGGAAAATCCCCCGAAGTCGAAGTTCTCAAAAGGATTGCCTTCGCCGCCGAAGTTGGTATAAACCTTAAATGGTCCCTGCTGATAGTATTGTCCCCCGGCGCCGGCCGGTCCGCCGCCAGGCGCGTTACCTTTAAAGGCCGATTCACCGTACTGGTTATACATCTCTCGCTTCTGCGGGTTCGATAGAACTTCGAAGGCTTTGTTTATTTCTTTGAATTTTTCGTGAGCGACGGGGGATTTATTGCGGTCCGGATGCCACTTGAGAGCCTGCTTACGATAAGCTGTTTTTATCTCATGGTCAGACGCGTTTTTACCAACGCCGAGGACTTCATAATAATCAGCCATAACAATTAGTTTACCACTTCCCCTTCTTCTACTTTATCCTTTTTTTTGTCCTCCGCCGCTTTTTCATCTTTGGGCGGCTGTTGACCCGGCGGCCTAGGTTGTCCCTGCTGACCCTGATACATTGCCTGGCCGATTTTCTGCAAGGAGTCGGACAGTTCCCGAGTCTTGGCTTCCATTTCTTCCTTGGTTCCGCGACCTATGGCGTCTTTCAGCTCTTTGATTTTCCCTTGGACTTCCTCTTTAACTTTGGCGTCGACTTTATCTCCGGCATCTTTCAATGCCTTCTCGGAGGTGTAAACCAATTGATCGGCTTTATTCTTTACTTCTATCTTTTCCTTTTCTTCCTTGTCTTTGTCGGCGTTTTTCTCCGCTTCTTCTTTCATCTTTTCTATCTCTTCTTTGTTTAGTCCTGTCGAGCCGGTAATCTTTATCCCTTGGCTCTTTCCGGAGGCTTTGTCTTTGGCCGTTACCGACAAAATTCCCGAGGCGTCGATGTCAAAGGCAACTTCAATTTGCGGCACACCCCGGGGAGCCGGCGGGATTCCGTCCAAGACAAATTGCCCAAGGGATTTGTTGTCGCGTGCCATTGGGCGCTCGCCCTGGAGGACGTGAATCTCAACCTGGGTTTGATTGTCTCCGGCGGTCGAGAACGTTTCCATCTTTTCGGTCGGAATCGTGGTGTTTCTGGTAATCAAAGGCGTCATTACTCCGCCCAAGGTTTCAACACCCAAGGTCAATGGAGTAACGTCCAAAAGGACGACGTCTTTGGTTTCGCCGGTCAAAACTCCGGCTTGGACGGCCGCGCCGACGGCGACGACCTCGTCCGGATTCACCGACTTATTCGGTTCCTTGCCAAAGAATTTTTTCACTTCGGCGACGACCAAAGGCATTCTCGTCATTCCGCCCACCAAAACCACTTCATTAATTTTTGACGTGTCGACTTTGGCGTCTTTCAGACAGGCCTTGACCGATTCAAAGGTTTTCGTGACGAGGTGTCCGATGAGAGACTCGAGCTTTGCCCTCGTCAATTTCATCACCAAATGCAGGGGTTGTCCATCCCTTACCGTTATAAACGGCAGGTTGATTTCGGACTCCATGCTCGTCGACAGTTCTATCTTGGCTTTTTCTGCCGCGTCTCTTAATCGCTGCAATGCTTGCGGATCCTTTTTCAAATCAATCGCATTTTCTTTTTTGAACTCCGAAGCGATGTGATCCAAAATCACCTTGTCGAAATCGTCTCCACCCAAATGGGTGTCGCCGTTGGTCGCTTTTACCTGGAAAACTCCCTCGCCAAGTTCCAATACGGTAATGTCAAAAGTCCCACCACCCAAGTCGTAGACGGCAATCGTGTGGGCATGCTTTTTATCGAGCCCATAGGCAAGAGAGGAGGCGGTCGGCTCGTTTATGATACGAACCACCTCGAGCCCGGCGATTTCGCCCGCCTGCTTGGTTGCCTGGCGTTGGGCGTCGTCAAAATATGCCGGAACGGTGATGACCGCTTTCTCGACTTTTTCTCCCAAGTACGCTTCGGCATCAGCCTTGATTTTTTGCAAAATCATCGCCGAAATTTCCTGCGGAGTGTAAGTTTTGCCTTCGACCTCAACGACAACCATGTCGTCCCGACCGGCCTTGATGGTATAAGGGAGCCACTTGCGGTCCATCTCAACGGAGGAATCAGAGTAGCGCCTTCCCATCAATCTTTTAATCGAGAAAATGGTGTTTTTTGGATTGACGACCATTTGGCGTTTGGCGACGTCGCCGACGATCCGTTTTACCGGGTCAACGACAGAAGGAATAACATTACGGCCTTCTGCCGAATGAATCACCTTCGGCTTTCCACCTTCCATAACAGCGACGCACGAGTTGGTTGTTCCCAGATCGATTCCTATTATTTTTGCCATAGTATTTAAATTTAAATAATAAACTTTTAATTAACTCTTTTGCTCACTTTTACTTGAGCTACCCTCAATATTTTTTCTTCTAATTTATACCCTTTTCTTAAAACTTCAACTACTTGATTGTCTTTTTCTCCAGCCACCATTTCTACCGCCTCGGCTAGATGCGGATTAAATTCCTTGTTCAAAACTTCTACTTCCACGAGACCCTTCTCCTTTAAAATTGCCTCCAATTGATTCTTGGCTAATTTCAGTCCTTCGTCTTTGACAAATATTTCTGCCGCATCCAGTGTGTCCAAGAATGGCAGCAGGCGCAAAATTAAATGGCTGTTGGCGGATTTAATAAGAGATTGCCTTTCTTCTCTCGTTTTTTTCTCCAAATTCTGGTAATCCGCCAGCGCCCGCAAATACTTGTTTTTGTACTCTTCTACCTGTTTTTTAAACTGCTCTATTTCTAATTTATTGCTGTCTTTTTTTTGATTTTTCATCGTTATTGACCTTGTTCTTTGATAATGTCGCCAATTAATTTTGAAAAGTATCTTATTTGGGGAATGATTTCCTCATAGTACATTCTTTTCGGCCCGACCACCCCGACAATCCCTTTAATTTTGCCGCCTTCAAACTCGCCCCAAACGCTGGCTAAATTGTCAAAGGCCGAATCGTGAAAATCTTCTGCTCCGAGTATACACATTACTTCGTCTTCGATGGCGTTAAAATCATTCAGAATCCTATCCCAAAAACTATACTCGTCGAGTCTTCCGAAAAGAGTCCGGGAAAGATTTAAATCAAAAAATTCCGGCTCGGTCAATAGATTGGCGACTCCGGAATAATAAAGGTCGCCCAAATTGGTTGTCGCGAGAGACAAGAGTCCGGTTTTTTGGGAAAGAACCTTGGTCGCCTGGGAAAGCAATCGGTGCGCTTCCTCGCGCTCGTCCCAGATGCTGTTTTTGTAGGCGACTTCGTCGGTTGTGGAAAGTTCCTTTTGTTTCATCAGGTGCTTGATGTAAAAACGAAAACCCTTTGCGGACGGAATCCGGCCCGAGGAAAAATGGGTTTTCTTGAGATAACCCTTTTTAGCCAGCTCGACCATTTCATTCCTGATGGTCGCCGGCGACACTCCGAGCTTGTATTTTTTCTCAAGGATGTCGCTCCCGACCGCCACTCCCGTTTCCGAATATTCCTTTATAATGGTCCTCAGGATGTCGACCTGTCTTTGAGTCAAATCTTCCATATTTAGCAATCTTAAACTATCTCTGCTAAAATGTCAAGACCAAATTACATAAAACCCTCGATACCGTATTTCTCGTCTCGCCAGCTGGTGGACTCAAAATAGGTATCTGCGGGATTTGTATTGATATAATTTAGTATGGTTAAATTAGGCGCACATTTGTCAATTGCCGGCGGATACGCAAAAGCAATCGAAAGAATTAATAATATCGGCGGCAACTGCCTGCAGATTTTTTCTTCTTCCCCGCGCGGTTGGAGTTTTGCCCGAAGTGAGGTGGAACAAATCAAATTGTTTGTCGAGGCAAAAACAAAGTCTAAAATCGACCCTGTTTATTTCCACGCTTCTTATTTGGTAAACCTCGCCGACGGGGGCAGGATCGGACATCTTTCAAAGACCTCTCTTATAGCCGAGCTCAACCTAGCGCCCAAAATGCAAATCAAAGGGTCGATCGTCCACCTCGGTTCTTTTAAAGACGATAGATCTGAAGACAAATACAGAATATTAATAAAAAATATAAAGGAAATTCTTGAAAAAACTCCGAATGATTCGTTTTTCATCATCGAAAACGCCGGCAATCGGAAAATCGGCCAGACTCTCGAAGAAATAAAAAAAATCATCGATGATGTTGGCTCCGAGCGCCTAAAAATTTGTCTCGATACCTGTCATTTATTCTCAAACGGTTACCGTTTTTCTAACAATGAAGAACTTGGGGCATTTCTTAAAAAATTGTCCACCTTAAAAATATTCGACAGATTGGAAATCTGGCACGTCAACGACAGCCGCGATCCTTTTAACTCCGGTCGCGATCGCCACGAAAATATCGGAGAGGGCATGATCGGAAGCGAAGAGTTTAAAACCCTCCTCAACCACCCAAAAACAAAGAATTATCCGTTTATAATTGAAACACCCGGGTTCGGGGGCGTTGGGCCGGACAAGAAAAATTTGGACATTTTAAAATCGATGGTCTCAAAGACATGAAAAACTATCAGGAAAAAATAAAACATGAGTTGCTGAAATTTAAGAAATTGGGCGTCGACAAAAAAATTTATGAAAGATTCTTAAAGAAAATTTCCTCGACCGACCGGCTCACCAAAGAAGTCAATCTAGACGAACACATTTGCGCTTTTTTTGTCCCCATCAACCGGAAAACAAAATCAATCTATCTGACACATCATATCAAGGCGGACGATTGGATTCCGCCCGGTGGCCATATCAAGCTCAACGAATATCCTATCGAAACCGTCATCAGAGAGTTTGAGGAGGAGCTGAGTCACAAAATAACCAAAGACCAAATCGAAATTTTCAATTTATCAGTTAAAGACGTCCGCGGTAATCCCCGCTCCCCCTGTCTTCTTCACTTTGACTTTTGGTATTTAGTCGATGTGCCAAAAATTAACTTTAACTTTTTGAAAAAGGAATTTTACGACGCCTATTGGCACAGTTTTGACGAAGCCCTTGGGAAAATAAAAACCCCGAAATACAATCAGATTATAAGAATTCTGAAAGAAGTAATATAATTATTTAATGATGACATTACCTCAAGAAGTCAAAAAGTTTATCAATAAATTTCGCGCTAAAAAATTCGATATCTATGTCGTCGGCGGGGCGGTAAGAAATTTACTCTTAAAAAAATCTGTTACCAACTGGGATTTTACTACTTCTGCCCGACCCGAGGAAATTCTCAAACTTTTCCCCAATGCTTACTACAACAATACTTACGGCACCGTTTCCATTCCGGTGGAAGATCTTATTTATGAGGTGACCCCTTACCGACGCGAAGGAGAATACAAAGACTTCCGCCATCCGAATGATGTCGTTTGGGCAAAAACAATCGAGGAGGATCTCCGCCGACGCGACTTCACCATAAACGCTATGGCATATGATGCGAAAACTATCGTTGACCCTCATAACGGTCAAGTTGATCTCAACAATAAATCAATCCGGGCCGTCGGAAATCCTGACAAAAGATTCTGTGAGGACGCCTTGAGGTTAATCCGCGCCGTCCGTTTTGCTTCCCAATTAGGATTCATGATCGAAGAAAAGACCCGCGCCGCAATCCAAAACAACGCCGCGCTCATTGCCAACATTTCCTGGGAACGGATCAGGGACGAGTTCTTAAAAATTATTGAAAGCGAATATCCATCAGAGGGCGTGGTGTTTTTGAAAAACGTCGGCCTACTCTCCCATATTCTGCCCGAGGTCGATATCTGTTTCATGATTCCCCAAAAAAGTCCGAAGCGCCACCATATCTATGACGTCGGAACCCACTTGATCCAGTCATTAAAATCGTGTCCCTCAAAAGACTCCATCACCCGTTTTGCGACGTTAATCCACGACGTCGGCAAGGCGGAGACTTTCCGGCGCGACGAAAAAACCGGCTTGATAACTTTTTATAACCACGAAGTAGCCGGAACCAAGTTAGCCAAAATTATTGCCGACCGATTCCGCCTCTCCAACAAGCAAAAAGAAAAGCTGGTCCGTCTGGTTCAATTTCATCAATTCACCGTTTCGGAAATCCAGACCGACCGGGCGATCAAGCGCTTTATCAGAAACGTGGGGGCGGAATATTTAAACGACATTATCGACCTCAGGTACGGCGACAGAATCGGATCGGGAGCCCGCCCCACTTCTTGGAGATTTGATCTTTTTAGAAAAAGATTGGCCGAGGTACAAAAACAGCCTTTCCAGATAAAAGATCTGAAAATCGACGGCAATGACGTTATAAAAATGTTGGAATTAAAACCCGGTCCAAAAATTGGAGAGGTTCTGAAAAAAATTTTTGACGAGGTGGAAAACAAAAAGTTGAAAAACGAAAGAAAAATTTTACTTGAGGAAATTAAGAAATTCGCCTAAATTATTTTTTTCCGATCCAATTGTGGTTGCTTCACCGTGTCCGGGATAAACTGCCGTAGTTTCCGGCAGCTTTGATAAAGCTATCAGAGAGTTGGCTAAATCTTTCTTATTGGAGTAGGAAAAGTCAAACCGGCCGATTGAACCTTTAAACAAAGTGTCACCGGTAAAAATTACTTTCTCTTTTTTGAAATAATAACAAACGCTACCGGGCGTGTGACCCGGTGTTTTTATAATTTTGAATTTACCTTTTGTTGAATAGACAATTTTTTTTGGCTTGATTGTTGAAGGCTTGTATCCCAAGAAATATTCTGCCGTCTCCCCTAGCCTATCAACTAAGAACCGATCCTCTTTGTCTATATAAAACGGCGCGTCAAAAGACAACTGGATTTCTCCAACGGCCATGATGTGGTCGAAGTGGCCATGGGTGGTGAGCAAGGTGGTCAATTTAAGCTTTCTCCGTTGAATTTCCTCCAGAATAAAAGACGCCTCGTCGGCCGGGTCAATAATGAGACAATTATCGCCGTCGATCACGAAATAGCAGTTCGCCTGGAGTTCTCCAAGGGAAAATTTTAAGACTTTCATTTTCTTTTTCTCTTCTCTAACCACACTAAAATCGGCGTGGCGACAAACGGCGAAGAATACGTTCCCGTCATCGTCCCTATCAGAAGCGCGATGATGAAAAATCTGATAGTTGAACCTCCGAGCATGGACAAGGCCAAAAGCATAAAGACGATTGTCATCGAATTATTCAGCGACCTGACCATCGTCTCCTGGAGAGCTCGGTTTGCCAGCGATTCAATTGTCCCTTCGCCGCTCCCCATATATTCTCTCATCTTGTCAAAAATAACGATGGTGTCGTGGACCGAAAAGGACATCGTCGTCAAAACGGCGGTGACGAACATCGCGTCGAACTGCGCCCCAAAGAAATGAGACAACAGGGAATAAGTTCCAACTACAACGAGCAAATCGTGGATCATTGCGAGAACCGCCGCGACGGCGAATTTAAAACCTTTGAAGGCAAAACTCATATAGATTAAGATCCCTAAGACCGCCAAAAGTGAAGCAAATGTCGTTTTCATAACCGTTTCACGCCCCAGAGTCGGCCCGACCGTCTCGCTCGACAAAACAGTTATTTTACCCGTTTCTTTTTCCAGATCCGATTTGAACGCGGCTTCTTTTTTTTCGTCAATCGGCTTGGCTCTCAAAATTAATTTTTTGTTTTCCAGTTGATAATCGATTTCCTCGATTTTATTTTTTTTCAAAGATTCTTCTAGAACCTTTCCGTCTATATCTTTTGTCAATTGATAGTTAATATTTGTTCCTCCGACAAAATCGATCGAAAAGTCGTAGCCCCACCTAGAGATAGAAAACAGGCCAGCGCCAATGACCAGTACAGAAATTAGAAAATAGATTAATTTGTATTTGAGAAAATCAACCATTTTTATAAAAAAGATTTATTAACCTTCTGGTAATAACTACGCCTGTAAATAAGCTCGTGGCGACACCAATTGCCAAAGTCAGAGCAAAGCCCCGCACCAACCCAAATTGAGGCAGGAATTCCCAATTCAACGGATTGAATAAAATGAATGCGACCGTCAGGGTGGTAATATTGGCGTCCTTGATAGCGTCGATCGCCCGTCCAAACCCGAGCCGGATGGAAATGTCCCAAGGCTTGTCTTTTCTTCGCTCTTCTTTGATCCTTTCAAAAATCAGAATGTTGGAATCGACTGCCATGCCGATAGACAAGATGAATCCTGCCACTCCGGATAGAGTCAAAACTACCGGAATGGTTTTGAAAATGGCATACGAGATCAACCCGTAAATTATCAGGGCCAAATCGGCAATCAATCCCAATTTTCCGTAATAGGCAACCATGAAAAACAAAACGGCCAAAAGTCCGACTCCCCCGGCAAGAATGCTCTTTCTGATTTCTTCTGCGCCCAATGTTGGCCCGATATTTTTTTGTTCGACGAGATGAACCGACAAGGGAAGTGCTCCGGAGTTGATGGCGATTGCCAATTTTTTTGCCTCATCAGTGGTAAAACTGCCTGTGATCACGGCGTCTCCGCCGACAATTTCCTGCTGCACGACCGGCGCCGAAATTATCTGATTGTCAATGAATATCGGCAAAGACTTGCCTATATTTCTTTTTGTTATTTCGCCAAATAATTTAGCCCCTTCGCTATTAAATGATAGGGCAACTTCTGGCGCGCCGTTTTGCTGGTTGAAGGCAACGCTGGCTTTTTTGACGTGTTTTCCGGTCAAGGAAGTCGGCTGAAGAGTAGCGGTGGTAGTCCCCTCTTTTACTACTTCCTCTGCAAAGGTAAGCTGGGCTGTCCGGCCGATTAAGGCGACTGCTTCGCTGACGGCTGTGATGCCGGGCAGGTCGACAGTAATTCTGTGCTTTTGTCCCGTCTTTGAAGTGGAGACGGTTGGTTCCGATACCCCGAATAGGTTGACTCTTCTTTCTATAATGTTGCGGCTGGATTCGAGGGCGTCGGCCAGATCCTCCGGTTTAACACCCGAGGTTTCTGCCTCGAAAACTAAATGGCTGCCCCCTTTAAGATCCAAGCCTAGATGGGTTTTGAAATAGGGATTATTGGGAAGATCGACCCAAATAATTAAGCCAGCGATTAACAGGAGAAAAATCAACTTGATTATTTTCATTTGACTAGCTCGTCTTCCACTCCAACCAACATAACTTTCGGTTGCCTCAAAAATCTCCAGATAAATGGATCGTTGTTCTTTTTACGGAACTGGAACTCGTCCTCAGTCATGACCGTGTAGTTGATCGGGTGGCCGAAATGTTTTTCGGCGTCCTTGATGATTGACTCGACCTCGGCGACGACAACCACCCCGATAAACAGCAAATATATTTCGTCTTCCTTGATCTGGATGTTTTTTGAAAGTTTCAAGGAAACGGCGATGTATTTCATCTTTCCTATGTTTGATAGGTTCTTGTAAATCGCCGCCGCCATCGGAGTCGTTTTTGTAAAAATCCTCGTAAACTCATCGTAAAGGTGGTAGCTCTTATTCAGCGAGTAAAAAATTTTATTCAGGCGTCTCTCACGGGAGAGAAGTTTTTCATCGGCTAGGATATCGAGCTCGCGTTTAACGGCGTTGACCTCCTCGTCAATCTCGCGAACGATGCGCCGAAGATAAAACGGTTCGCTCGGACGATGAAAAAATAATTCGAGAATTTTCCGTCGTGCTTTCGAAGGAATAATGTGTTGTAACATATCAATAGGTCACCTTGTTCCCAACAGGCAACATTTCTATAAATATCTGTCCCCTAACCATTGAAATTTCAACGCCGTCTTCGTCGGTGAATTCAAATTGGGATTCTTCATCCAATCTGGACCAGCTGCCTTCTATGGCTTTACCGTTTTGGAAGATCAAAGCGTCTCCCGAACCAGTTGTTTTGTAAAGGATGTGTCCTCCTTCATAACCGTCGTTGGCCGGCGTTTCTTTGGCAAACATGACAATGACATTTTTTGCCGTCAGAGGTTTGTTCGTATTGAGGTCTAGGTGTGGTGAGCCTCCGTTGCTTCTTTTGTAACTATTGTTCGCCTTGTCGTAGGACCAAATGACGCCGAAGTCGGAGGCAAAGCTGTCCCAAAAACCAAAGTCTATTTTGGCGACATTTCCGCGAGAAGCGGCCGGCGCATCATTTTGGAATTTCCAAGGCGTATAGTCTTTATCCCAACTGACTCCGTCCTCGTCTTTATCGGTCAATTTTCTTTTGTCCTTAGCATACTTCCAGAGTTTGGAAGTCGAAGAATAAACGGTGTGTTCAGTCACCCGACTCGGAAGTCTTTCGTAGTCGCGCCAGAAGTTTGGAAAAGGAACAGAGAACTGATTCAGATCGTTATAAGAGCCCCAGCCCAGATCGCCAATATATCCCAAAGCATCGGCTGGACCGGGTGTGTTCGCTCCCCCGACGTGGGCGTATAACGGGTAAGTTCCAAAAGATTGTAATAGCTCGATAAAGTAAATTCTCGCTGACCTGACCGGCCCGATGTAAGGAGCGTCTTTGCAGTAATATACGGCGAGAAATCTTGTGATGCCGCCCTCCGCGACCGCCTCAAAAATGACGTCGGCGGCCGATAGTCCCGACTGCGGCCTGGCCTGAACATGATTTTCAATCGCGACTCCGAGCGGTCGTCTCTTTTCCCAATTTGCTTTTTGAGTTTTTGTCAGCATCTCGCCGTTAATAGGACATTCTTCTGTTTTTGGTTCGTCTGGGGAGACACCGTTGCCGTTGCCGGAAGGAGGTTTATAAGAGGAAAGGGGCGAAAGAATTCCGCCGCCTCCGCCCTGGAAAAATGAATAAGAAGCCACCGCCGAAGCCAAAAAAACAAAAAAAATAATTACCCAAGCAATTTTTTTACTTATCATAGATGCTTTCAACTGTTAACGGCTTTTTCTATCGCTTTTTCTTCTTCTTTCGAGAGTTCGTACTCAACTCCGCGTCCCTCCCGAACCCTTTTAGTATACACTCTTAAACCGTCTTTTGTGTAAATAAAATTAAAGATTATGCCGTTTTGATGATTGTCCAAGAGACAGACTACAAAACTCTCGCTCCCCCCTGTCCGTTCAAAAGGATTGAATCTCACCAGGCTAACTTTTTGCAAATGGAGCTCGGAATTTTTTATTTCTTCTTCCACCCGTTGTTTTAACGCCATCAGTTCCTCACCTTTTTTCACGTCATTGGCAATGAGCGACTCTAAAATGTCGTCCAGCTTTTCTTTTTTGGTGCTGGACGTCAAGTTATAGTAATGATTTCTTAATTTAAAAACGATCACGGTAAGAATTAGAATCCATAGAAAAAAACCTGCGGCGATAAAATACAGTATCATTGAATACATTATATAATATAGTGTATGCCGAGAAAAACAAAAAAACAAAAAATTCTTGCTTCTCTGCACAAACAAAATCTTTTTGCGGCAAACGCGGCGATAGAAAAAGAGCCCGAAGCAGTAAAATCTACACCAAAAATATCTCAACCAATTATAAAATCCCCTGAACATTCCTTTTTTTTCAGCGATTTGAAAAAAAGTTTGATTTTAACGTCAATCGTGGTTGCACTTGAAATTACCTTATATTTTGCTAGGCTTATAAAGTAAAGAACAAGCGTTGGGAAGGAACCATAGGTTCCGTCCCACGAAGAAGGGAGGTGACATAATATATGGCATCAATGTATTGCGTCAAATGTCGAGCAAAAAGAGACGTCGCTAATCCGCAAAAAGTGACGATGAAAAACGGTAAACCGGCGATGAAAGCTAAATGCCCAGTTTGTGGAACAGGGATGTATAGAATTGGCACTGCTTAATATTTTGTTTAAATAAAATATTCATCCCGCACTTATGCATAAGTGCGGGATTCTTCTAATATTCCTTTCAGTCGACTTTATCGAGCAGTTTAAGGCTTGCCAGTTTTTTATAGATCGGTTTTCCTCCCTCCAAAATGCTTTCAAATAAAACTAACTTTCTTGTTTTAAATGAAATGTCAATATTGACTTTCTGCATTTTCTTTTTTAGGGCAAAATACTGCTGCTTCGATGAGCGCCTTCCCCGGGCAAGAGTCAGATGGGGAATAAATTTTTTTTCATTGTATTCGTTTCCATCGAAGTTGTTTTTTATCATTTCAGCCACGTCTTCTAACTTTTTCTCTCTTTTAAATTCCAGATGAATCACCAGTTTATGGTTGGCAAAGACGTCAACAGCCGTCGAGTAAAGATAAAAACCGATACTGGCGAAAAGCAGATCCTTAATTTTTTCCTTTATTTTTTCGAGATTGTTGGTCTCGCCGAAATAATGCACGGTGATGTGAAAATTTTTTTTGCTTACCCAGTTGAAGTCTGGATATTGTTTCCTTAAATCGTGTATTTGTGCATCCAATTCTTCTTTTATTTTTTCCGGTAGGTCGATCGCCAAAAATAATCTCATAATTTGGCTTTTATCAATTTTAAATTCAATTCTGTTCTAATATCAATAAAGTTTCCGCTAATGTCGCTGTCTCCGTTGATCCATGCTTTTTCTGGTGTGAATCTGTAAACGCGTCTTGGAAAATGCGTCAGAAATTCTTTTATCGCTCGCATTTTATGTTTGTCTCTTTTATACAGGACTGTCATGCCAACTATTATTTCTTTTGGGTTGGTCAATTCTATAGCTTCTCCTGAAAAATAAACACCAGCTCCTTTTCCCGGGGGAACGGTCGAATCAAAAATGGTGACAAAGACGTCGGGATTACTTCGTATATTAACGGAGTGCTGGTTTTTTTTCCAAGAGAGCCAATAGAAATTCAGGCTCGCAT
>MGAT01000017.1:25241-33916 GCA_001789855.1 Candidatus Roizmanbacteria bacterium RIFCSPLOWO2_01_FULL_44_13
GTATTCCAGGGCAATCCTTCCGGAGTGATCGAGGCAATATTAATATATTCAATTTCTTTAATTATCTTTATCGCTGTACTTATTTTCTTATCCATAATTTAATTGAAGTCATTGATAATTCGTTTCGTTGAATATTTTTTGAGTAACGGCGTGACTATTTTTACTTCGGCTCCAACCATTGCCGCCTGGCGTTTTTTATTTGCTAGTTGACGATCGCCTGATGTCACGGCAATAATCTTTGGTTTGATTATTTTCACCATTTCTAAATATTGTTCGTTTTTTGAAAAAAAAGGTAGCTCAACGACTACGTCGACCAGATTTAAAGAGGCCAGAATCTTTGCCCTTTCCTCTTGCGAATGAATTGGCGATTTTCTTTTTGTTTTTTTTATGAAAGCGTCCGATTCCAAAGCAATGATGAGGAAATTTCCCTGCCGCCGGGCCTTTTTGAGAAATTTGAGGTGGCCGAAGTGGATTAGGTCGAAACAGCCACCCACTAAAACCATTTTCTTTCTTTTAAATTGTGACAATTTTTCTTTTATCTTTGCGTACTTGACTATTGTCGCGTCAGTTCTCACGTAATAATTATACAATATGTATGTCTATGGTATTCGAAACGGAAATTATCCACGAAAAACAAAAGGCCATCGTCATCTCTAAAAAAAATTACTCTTTCTTGGACGGCCTAAAGGCGAGGCTGCAAAAAGCTTCGGTCGAATATTTTTTTTCCTCCCGTGCACCGAATAATCTCAAAATATTCGACTATTGTTTTTTAATAAATGAGGGGCTTAATGCCGATATAATAAAAAAATACCCGGAAAAAAAAATTATTTTCATACTCCTTAGCCAAAAGGGTAAAGTGCCACACGATTTTAAATACCGCAACGCCAAGGTTGTTTCGGTTCAAGGCACCCATCTCGAAGAGTCCGATATCGACAAGATCCTTTGGTTCGCGTTCTCGAAAACTTCAGAAGACTTTTTGAAACTCGCCCCGAAGTCTTTAGCGAAGCCTGGCTTTGAGGCTACCAGAAAATTCGATTGGAAAAGATTTACGACTAGAAAGTTTATTTTCCTGACAATTATTTTTCTGGTTTTTATTTATCACACTTTATTTGTCGTTCCTCTCTTAATTTCCGCCGCGGCGACCTGGGCTTCCTACAACCGCCTCAAAAAAGAAGACATTGCCCGTTCCGAGAACTCCCTGCAAACCGCCGGATTTTATTTAAAATTGACAAAACGACTATATTCCCTACCCCGCCCTACCTTTCGTCTTTTGGGATTTGCTCTCTTTGTCGATAACGCCGTCGACCTTTTGGAGCGGGGCCAAACCGTGATGGTAGAGGTGGTCTCCCTGACCAAAAACGGAAAGCAACTTGCCTCTCTCTTGTTTGCAAAAAACAAAACCGCGACAGTTAAATCAGACGTGGCCCTCCGTCTTACTCTAGCCAATCGGTCGCTCGACGTGATATCGGAAAACTTGGCAGTCATGGCCGAGAATCTTCCCGCCAGATTTCGCCTCGTCGACGCCATCGAACTTTTGACTAAGTCGGAAAAAATCCTCGACTATTTTCAAACCATCGTTTCCTCCCCGATCCAAAAAAAATATTTGATTTTTTTTGCCAATAATAGGGAACTGCGACCGGGGGGAGGATTTCTGGGTTCTTTCGGGATTTTACGAATGGCAGATTATACGATCGAAGGACTCGAAGTCTATGACGTCTACGACGCCGACGGACAACTCACAGTCAAAGTGGATCCTCCGCAGCCGATTGCCGAGTTTCTCAACCAACCATACTGGTTTTTGCGCGACTCAAACTTTTCGCCTGATTTTTTGGAAAATTATGAACGGGCGCTTTTTTTCTTGGAAAAGGAAATGAATCTGTCCGGATTCGACGGGTCAATCTTGATCACGACGAGCGCGATCGAAAATATTCTCTCTCCCTTTGGCGATCTACACGTTTCGGATTACAAGGAAACGGTCAACGCCCAAAATTTCTACCTGAAAACCCAATTCCAAGTGGAGCGCGATTTTTTTCCCGGTTCTACCCAGAAAAGAAATTTTTTGTCGTCTCTAATTAATCAAATATTCATCAACCTCGACCGCGTCTCATTTGCCGATTTGGGATCGATGATAAAAAAATCTCTGGACGAAAAACAAATCGTCGCCTATGTCGAGGACAAGGGAGTCCAATCCTTTCTTGACTCGACTTTTTGGTCCGGGCGCGTCATTGAACCGAAGTGCAATATTCAAGAAAACTGTATCATTGATTTTGTCTTCCCCTACGACGCCAATCTCGGCGCCAACAAAGCTAACTACTTCGTCAACAAAAATCTGTATCTGAAAACTTCTGTCGACGCTGACGGCAAAATCAGCCACGTTTTGTCGATCCAATACAAAAACAGCTCTCCGTCTCTGGTCTTCCCGACCGGCCTATACCGAAACTATTTTCAGGTTCTTTTGCCCAAAGATTCATTCGTTGAATCGGTCACCAAAAATGGAGTTTTAGTCGAAGACATTGACCAAGCCGACGACGTATATAAAAGGGTTGGCTTCTTTTTTGAGGTCGCGCCTAAAGAAACCGTGGAAATAAAAATCAACTATTCTTTAAGCCGCTACGTTTCCTCGCAAAAAGAAATCTATCAGTTTATCATTCAAAAGCAGATCGGCGCTCCAAATTCGGACTTTGTCTTGGAACTGAAACCGGCGAGCAACATCCAAGTCCTCAACCAGAATTTTTCTCCTATTGTCAAAGGTAGGGAAATCGTCTATAATACCTCTTTATCGACCGATAAAATTTTCTTGATCGAATTGGTCAAACAATAACACTATGAAAAAACTGACGCTCAAGGTAAACACCCGAGACGTCCTCGGAAAAAAAGTAAAAAAATTACGACGCGAGGGGTTGTTGCCGGCAAATATTTACGGCACCGACTTTAAATCGACTTCGGTCACAGCTAATTTAAAAGACTTTTCCCACGTTTATAAAACTGCCCGCGAAACCGGCGTCGTCCGCCTAGATTTGGACAAAAAGGAAATCCCTGTGCTTATTAAATCTGTCCAGCGCCATCCGGTTTCTGACCTAATCCTCCACGTTGACTTCAGAAAAATCGATCTGACCCAAAAAATCCAAACCGAAGTGCCGGTAGCCGTAGTTGGAGCATCGGAGGCGGTTGCCGTCAAGGGCGGCGTTCTATTGGTTCAGTCCAACACTCTAACGGTTGAGGCTCTGCCGTCTGACATTCCCCCAAAAATCGAGGTCGATATTTCTGTCATTAAAGAAATTGGCGGTGAAATCAAGGTTCAGGATTTGAAAAAATCTGATAAATACGAATTCAAGACGGTGCCGGATAAGGTCGTCGTTTCCGTAGTCGCCCACAAAGAAGAAAGCGTCACTCCGGACACTGTTTCTGCTCAACCCGAAGTTATAACCGAGGCGCCCGTAGAAGGTGAAGCTGTTGAAGGCGAGGCAGCTCCGACCGAAGAAGCGGCGGAAAAACCTACTGCTAAGCCAGGAGAAGTTCCAAAAGCCCCACCTTCTGAAAAAAAAGCCTCGCCCCCTCCACCCCCGGCTAAAAAATAAAAGCCTGTGGTAAAATATACCTATGACAATCATAAAAACTGAATTTGCATTGGCTCTAAACCAAGTGGCAACGGAGCGCGGCATTTCTCCGGACGAAGTAATTGCTGCGATCGTTGACGCGGTCATTGCCGCTTACAAAAGAGAATATCCCGAATCCCAGGAGGTTGAGCTAACCGCCAAAGTTTCCAAAGAAACCGGTGAAACAAAAATATTAAAGGACGGCGTCGATATTACTCCCCCTGGTTTCGGCAGGATTGCCGCCCAAACAGCTAAACAGGTTATCTTGCAAAAAATCAGGGAGGCGGAGAAGAAAACCGTCGCTGCCCACTATATGAACCAAATAGGAACCATTATAAAGGGCCGGGTAATCAGATACGACGGCTATAATGCCTACCTAGACATTGGCCGCACCGAGGCCATTTTACCTAGGGAAGAGCAGATGAAAGACGAGCAATACCAAGTCAACGACAGTTTGGTAGCTTTTCTTAAAGAAATCTCCCAGGACAAATTCGGCAACCCGAGAATTATCGTTTCCCGCTCCGATCCAAAGCTAATCGAAGAACTCTTCAAAAGAGAAGTCCCCGAAATCACCAACGGAACGGTAACGATCAAAAAAGTAGTACGAGAACCGGGAGAAAGGGCTAAAATTGCCGTTTTTTCCGAGGCGAGCGGGGTTGATCCTGTCGGAGCCTGTGTCGGTCAAAAGGGAATCCGCGTACAAACCGTCACCGACGAACTCGGAGGCAAAGAGAAAATTGACATCATCCAGTGGAATCCAGACGAGAAGTTATTTCTCATTTCAGCCTTATCCCCAGCCAAAATTACCGAGGTAGAGTTAGATAAAGAAAGTCGCAGAGCCAAAATCACCGTCGACGAGAAGGAGGCTCCTTTGGCAATCGGCCGAGGCGGCATTAATGTCAACCTGGCTTCACGCCTGACCGACTTTGAAATCGACATCGTCCAGACCAAATCCGAGGTCGTTCCCGCGCCTGTTGAACCGGCCGCGCCAAAAGCGGAACCAACAGAGACTCCAAAAGAAGTAATTCCTCCATCAGAAGAGAAGCCCGCTCCTCCAAAAGAAGAAAGCAAGTCAAAAGCTTAATGTGATAATCTTGCAGATGTCACGAGTGAGAAGGTTCCACGAGAACCGGATTGCGAGGCAGCGCAGCAGAGGCTCGAAGTGGAAAAGTCGTCACGAGTGACAGGGTCTGCAAGATGCATTATAATTAGTAAACTTATGATTAAAGCTCGTCCTCCAATTGTCACGATTTTAGGACACGTCGACCACGGCAAAACGACTCTATTGGACTATATCCGCAAAAGCCAGATTACAAAAAGCGAACACGGAGGCATTACCCAGAAAATCGGCGCCTATGAAATCAAAACCAACTTTAAGGACTACAAAACAGACAAGATTACCTTTATCGATACTCCGGGCCACGAAGCTTTTTCCCGCCTGAGGTCCCGCGGAGCCAACGTCGCCGACATCGCCATTTTGCTGGTCGACGGCAAGGATTCCTTGATGCCCCAAACTATCGAATCGATCTCCCACATCAAAGCCGCCAATATCCCTTTTGTTGTCGCAATCAACAAAATTGAACTGCCTGAGGCGAAACCGGAAAAGATAAAGATCGACCTAATAAAACACGAGGTTTTGGTCGAGGGTAAAGGCGGTAATGTTCCTGTCGCCCTTATCTCGGCTAAAACCGGCAAAGGGGTCAATGAACTGTTGGAAGCGATCCTTCTTATAGTTTCCGACCTCGATCTCACCTATGAAGACACCAATCCCCCCCAGGCCTATGTAATCGAAACCAAGAAAGACAAGCGCGGCATTATTCCCTCCCTCATTATTAAAGACGGCACGATTTCGGTTGGCGACATATTATTTGAAGCTAATCATAAAATTAAAGTCAAAGCCTTAATTAATGATTCGGGAAAAAGGGTTGATCAGGTTGCCCCCTCAACTCCATTTGAGATGATGGGTTTTACTGAAATGCCCGAAGTAGGAACATTTATCACCTCAACTCCCGTCTTCCACCCAGAAACAGCCGTCGAAGCTCCAGCACAGCCCAAAAAAATTGACATGAAAGATCTATTAGCCACGCCAAAAATAGAAAAACGGCTGTCTTTGGTTATTAAAGCTGACGCGGTAGGAAGCCTTGAAGCCATCAAGCAGAGCCTTTCGGAAAACGATAATGTCGATATCATCCTCGGCGCCGTCGGCGAAGTCAACAAGTCCGATATATTCCTCGCTAAAACCACCAAATCTATTGTCATTGGGTTTGGTGTTAAACCAACGGCCGAGGCAGAAAGTCTTGCCAAACAGGAAAAGGTAATTATTAAAACCTATAATATAATTTATGAACTATTGGAAGAACTGACCGAAGTGGCCGACCTTTTGAAGGAAAAAGAGGAAACGGAAAAAAGTCTCAAGGGAGAAGCGAAGATATTGGCTACTTTTATTATCGAAAGGGAAACGATCTATGGAGTTAAGGTAACAAAAGGCAAGATCAATCTAGGCGATAATTTGGAACTGCACCGCGCCGACAAATTAATCGGAAAAACCAAGCTGGTCTCTCTTAAAATACGGGCAAAAAACATGCCGGAAGTGAAAAAAGGAGACGAGGCCGGAATGGTTTTTTCCCCTCCACTTGACATCGCTATAGGTGACATGGTAAAATCTATCCTATAGAATTATGGATAACGCCCAAAATACGATCGCAAGAATCAGTGAAGTTTTCAACAAAGGCAATTCCGGAGTAATTGTCATCCCGCCCAATCCCACGGTTGACGCTCAAGCCGCCGCCGCTTCTTTATATCTCGGACTAACCAAAATGGGCAAAAACGTTTCTCTCGCCTGCTCGACCAAGCCGGAATCAGACATTATTGCCGCCGACAAGATAAAAACACAGCTTGCGACAGGTGGAGACTCTTTGATGGTATCTTTTCCCTATTCTGACGGTTCAATCGACAAGGTCGACTATAACATCCAAGGAGAGGCGTTTAATCTTATTATTACTCCCCGACCGGGTTTTGCCAAACTCGACCCGAAAGCGGTCAGTTTTTCCTACACCGGAGGGGTGGTAGATTTTATTGTCGTCATCGACACTCCAACCTTAAACACCTTGGGCGCTATTTACAGCGAAAATCAAAATCATTTTACCGGCCGCGATATCATCAATATAGACCGTCACCTGACGAATGCTTTTTTCGGCACGGTCAATTTCGTCAATAAGACCGTTTCTTCTATTTCAGAGCTGGTTTTGACAGTATTGGAAGAGTTGAAGATTGAAATCGACCGTGACATGGCGACCAATCTTTATTCCGGCGTCGCCGTCGCCACCAACAACTTCACTTCTTATTCTGTTTCGGCCGACACCTTCGAACACATCGCCACTCTTTTGCGGGCCGGGGCGGTAAAAAAGATTGTCAAGAAACCCGAGCCGGTAAAGATAAACATCGCGCCTTCGGCCGAGTCTCAACCGACGCCGATTGAAGAAGTGGAAAAAGAAAAGAATGCCCAAGACTGGCTGAAACCCAAAATCTTCAAAAACAGCGGATTAATATAATATTCAAACCCTCGATACCGTATTTCTCGCGAACCACTGCGTTTGCAAACGAACGTTCGCTCGAAATAGGTATCTGCGGGTTTAATTTTGTATAATCATGCTATGAATTTGACATTGATTTTAGTTGCTGCATTATTTTTGGCCGCTTTGATCGTCATCCGTTTTTGGTTGAACAGGCTCGAGGACAAAACAAAGATCTCCGATGACTTGGTCGAGTGGCTAAAAAACTCAAATCTCCAATTTGCCACCTTGCAAAAATCCATCGGCGAATTTTCGGAAATCGGGCGCTCCATGAAGGAACTGCAGGAATATCTGACTTCACCAAAACTTCGCGGAAATATCGGAGAACAGGTTTTAAAGGAGCTCCTGGCGCAAAGTTTCCCCAAGTCTTCCTACAAACTCCAGTACCGCTTTAAAACCGGATCCATCGTCGACGCCGTCCTCATCACAAGCCAGGGACTGATTCCGATCGATTCAAAATTTCCGATTGACGCTTTTAAAAAAATTTCTCGATCTACCGACAAAAATGAAGCCGTCTCGCTAAGAAAAGAGTTTGAACGCGACGTCAAGCGCCACATCGACGACATTTCTAAAAAATACGTTTTGCCCGAAGAAAAAACGCTAGACTACGCCTTGATGTATATCCCCTCCGAATCCGTCTATTACGAGCTCATCAATAATGAGGAAGTCTTCGATTATGCCGGTCAAAACCGCGTCTTGCCCGTTTCACCGATGAGTTTTTACGCCTACCTGAAAGCGATTTTGATTTCGTTTGAAGGTCAAAAAATACAAACCAAGGCTAAGGAAATTCTGAATATTTTGCAGGCGATGAAAAAGGACTACGAGAAAATGGATGATGCCTTGTCAATTCTAAACAGGCATATTGTTAACGCCTATAACCAGTCTTCCCAGGTAACGAAAAACTTCCAGTCGTTGGGGCAAAAATTGACTTCGACAAATTTGCTTTCGGAACCAAGCAAAGACCAAAAATGAAGATTTCTTTTAAATACGAAATTAAGGAAGGGGAAAAAATTTCGGGAAAAGAGCTTGTCGATCGTATCTTAAAACAGCGGAATATAAAAGACGTCAAAGAATTTATCGATCCACCCTCTCCTCTGAAAGTATCCATCACTGAATTTGAAAAAAAATTTGGTGCCACTTTCAAAAAGGTCATCAAAATCCTAAAAGAAATAAAAACAAAAAAACAGATGGTTGTCGTCTACACTGACTACGACGCCGACGGAATCACCGGGGGCGCCATTCTTTGGGAAACTCTTTACAAGCTTGGTTTCAGCGCCATGCCTTATGTGCCGGACAGGAAAAAGGAAGGCTACGGATTTTCTCTCCAAGGTATAGACAACGTTATAAAAAAATTTGACCCGGCTTTAATAATCAGCGTCGACCACGGCATCACCAAGGTAAAAGAAATTGCCTACGCCAAAAAAAAGGGAGTAAAAATTATCGTCACCGACCACCATTTAAAAGGAGAAGACTTGCCTAAAGCCGACGCCATTTTCCACATTCCCGC
>MGAT01000017.1:33939-34147 GCA_001789855.1 Candidatus Roizmanbacteria bacterium RIFCSPLOWO2_01_FULL_44_13
ACTTCTTCGCCAAGGAGATATCGAAACATTTCAAATCATTGACGAACAATTTTGAGCGCGATTATTTAGCACTTGCATCAATCGGCACCATTGCCGACTTGGTTCCCCTATTAGGTCCTTCGCGAAGTTTGGTCAAGTGGGGATTGGAAGCCTTTTCAAAGACCAATCGCCCCGGGATAAAGCACATATTAAAGCAGGCAGGAATTGA
>MGAT01000018.1:0-768 GCA_001789855.1 Candidatus Roizmanbacteria bacterium RIFCSPLOWO2_01_FULL_44_13
GTTTTCTCGACGCTTCACACCAACGACTCTTCAACCGCTATTCCGCGTTTGATAGATTTGGGCGCGGAAACGTTTCTCATCGCGTCGGTTTTAAATGCGATTATTGCCCAGAGAATTTGCCGTCGGGTCTGCCCGAATTGCAAGACTTTTTACGAACCGATACCGGAAGTAGTCGAAAATATCAAGTCGGTTTTGGGGCCTCTGTTGCCGCAAAAATATGAAAGCAATCCGATAAAATTGGCAAAAGGCGAAGGGTGCTCGGAGTGCAACCAGACGGGCTACATCGGTAGAATAGCCATTTTTGAGGTCCTAAAAGTTACCGGAACCATTAACCGCCTGATTTTGAGTTCTACCTCGGCCAAAGACATCGAAACGACGGCGAAAAAAGAAGGATTGATCATGATCAAACAAGACGGTTATCTGAAGGCCCTTGAAGGGATAACAACCATAGAGGAAGTATTAAGAGTTGCCGAAGTTTAAATATGGATTTATCTAGTTTGCTGGAGCTGGTGATCAACAAGAAAGCCTCTGACCTGCATATTTTGCCGGGGTATTATCCTACGGTGAGAGTCTCGGGCGAGCTCTATCAATTGACGACTCAACCAATTATCAAGGCGGAAGATTCCGAGAAAATGTTGTTTTCAATATTGAATCCGGAGCAAAAAGAGAATCTGATTGCCAACCGGGAAATCGACTTGGCCTACGGTTTTGAAAACTATCGTTTCAGAATCAATATGTACTACGCCCAAGGCGTCGTGTGTGGAAGTT
>MGAT01000018.1:807-5618 GCA_001789855.1 Candidatus Roizmanbacteria bacterium RIFCSPLOWO2_01_FULL_44_13
TAATGCTCCCTGCTTATCTCAAGGTGTGCGTCGATTATCGGCAGGGGCTGGTGCTTTTGACCGGCCCGACCGGAGAAGGAAAGTCGACGACGCTCGCGGCCATCATCAATGAAATCAACAGCAAATATGCCCGTCATATCATCACCGTCGAGGACCCGGTCGAATATATTTATCCCAAGTCAAAATCGATTATATCGCAGCGTGAGCTCCACCAGGATACTCACTCCTGGACAATGTCGCTTAGAAGTGCTCTCAGGGAAGATCCAGACGTGATATTGATAGGAGAAATGAGGGACTTTGACACGATGCAACTGGCGATGACGGCGGCGGAAACCGGACACTTGGTTTTTTCCACCCTCCATACCAATTCGGCGCCTGAGTCTATAGACCGCATTATAGATAATTTCCCTGCTCACCAGCAAAACCAGGTGAAAAACCAACTGGCGTCGGTTTTGAAAATGATTGTCACGCAAAGACTCCTTCCGCGCCAACAGTCAATCGAGAGGGTGCCGGCGGTCGAGATATTAATGAACAACGCCGCGATTGCCACCACAATTAGGGAAGGAAAAACCTATCTGATCAACAACATCATTGAAACTTCAGAGGGAGAAGGCCTGTTGCTTTTTGAAAAAAACCTACTCAGTCTTTACAAGGACGGAATGATTTCCCGCGACACGGCGTTTTCCTATGCGATAAGGCCGAAAGAACTGGAGAAATTTATTAAGGTCGACCGCGTTTAATAAATATGTACTTCAAATACAAGGCGATTAAAAATGGTCAGACTATTGAGCGCGAAATAGAAGCGGCGACTGCCTCCTCCGCGATCGACTACTTGAAGAAAAACGGTTACTTTCCGATTAGAATCGAGGAATCAAAAAAACAAGAAGCGAACATATTTTCTTCCTTTTTCGACAAGATTAATTTTAACGACGTCGTCGACTTCACGAGACAAATTGCCATTATGCTCAACGCCGGCCTCACTCTGATCGATTCTCTCGAGATTCTAAAAAAACAAATCGTCAAATCAACGATGCGCAAAATGATTGGCGACATCGACCAACAGATAAAATCCGGCGAACCCTTTTCAACGGCGCTGAAAAAATACCCGGCCAGTTTCCCCAATCTCTATATATCTTTGGTCAAATCCGGCGAGGCTTCCGGCAAACTTGGAGAAATTCTTCTTCGCCTGGCAGATAATTTGGAGAAAGAAAGAGAATTGAAGAGCCGGTTAAAAGGCGCTTTGATTTATCCAGTAATCGTGGTAACGGCGATGGTAATGGTGATGTTTGTCATGGTAACATTTGTTATTCCGAAACTGCTCGGATTGTATAAGGATTTTAACGTTGAACTACCTTGGACAACCCAAATTCTTATCACCATCTCGGAGTTTACGACACGATTTTGGCCGGTTATCATTTTGGTGGTTGGGGGCGGAATTTATTTTCTGCGCCGGTATCTTCAGACAAAAATCGGCAAAGAATCGTTTGACGCTGTTTCCTTACGTCTCCCGGTCTTTGGTCAAATTATCAAAGTTTCCTCTCTAGTCGACGCGACGAGAACGTTGGCAATTTTAATCGGCGCCGGTGTTTCCATATTGGATGCCTTAAATATTATTATCGAAACTACCGGTAATTCAATTTTTCAAAAAGCCTTTCTTAATATAAGGGCCAAGGTCGAAAAAGGACAGTCGCTCGGACAATCGCTTGACCAAGAAGGTATTTTCCCGCCGATTTTGGTGCAAATGACACAAGTTGGTGAACAAACGGGCAACCTAGACGATACTTTATTAAGATTGTCAAAATATTTTGAAAGCGAATCGGAGATTGCCATTAAATCGATGACAACCTTGATCGAGCCGATGATTTTAGTTGTCCTCGGGGCGGGGGTGGGATTTTTGGTCCTCTCGGTAATTACGCCTATTTATAATCTAACGAGTTCTTTCCAGTAAGTTTTAGTCGCGGCCGACTCGCTGAAAGTTTTTTTTATCTAATCTTTTTTCTAATTCCGGATAGTCCCCCATTTTGTAGTTGTTCATGAAAATTACAGCGGCGTCGCGGGTTTTTTTAATTGCATTAAAGTCACTCATCGAGGCAATTTTGAGCGCGACGATGCCATGTTGTTCCAGTCCGTATATATTTCCGGCGCCGCGATTTTCTAAATCTTTTTCCGCCAGAATATTGCCCTCAGGAGTTTTGGCAAAAAATTTTAACCGGGAAACAACCTGTGGTGTTTCCACTTCCGAAAAAACGAAACAGTATGATTGTTTTTTTCCTCTACCCACTCGGCCCCGCATCTGATGTAGAGAAGCCAGGCCGAATCTTTCGGCCGCTTCTATCAAAATTATTGTCGCGTTGGGGATATCGATTCCGACCTCAACCACTGGAGTAGTGACCAAAATGTCGTAAACCTTATTTTTGAAATCGGTCATGATTTTTTCTTTTTCCTTGGATTTCAATTTGCCGTGCAAGAGCCCGAGCCCGTATCTGTAAAAAACTTCGGTTTTCAAATATTCAAATTCGCTTTTGGCCGCCTTGAGCGATTTCATCGTTTCGTTGCTAGAATCCTCAATCAGCGGACAGACGATAAACACCTGGCTCGAATGCATGTCAATTTGTTTTTTGATCCACTCGTAACAAGAGGCGCGTTTTATTTTTGGCACGTAGAAAGTTTTGACCGGGAGGCGGTCAACGGGCTGCTCATTAAGATATGACAAGTCGAGCTCGTTATATAAAGTCAGCGCCACCGTTCTCGGAATCGGCGTCGCCGTCATGGTCAAAAGGTGAGGGTTTAAACCTTTTTCTTTGAGGGCCTGGCGCTGGGCGACTCCGAATCGGTGCTGTTCGTCAACTACAACAAGCCCTACTCTATCGAATTGGTTTTTTTTTGAAATCAGGGCGTGGGTGCCAATAATAATGTCATAATTTTCTCTTTTAATTTTTTGGGAGCCGGTCAAAAGAGCAATTTTGGGAACTTTATCATTCGAGCCTGTCGAGAATAATTTGCTTATAGTCTTATAATGTTGTTGAGCCAAAATCTCGGTCGGCGCCATGAGCATAGTTTGGTAGCCGTTGAGATATGCCAGATACGCGGCGAGGGCGGCGACGACGGTTTTTCCGCTCCCCACTTCACCCTGCAAGAAACGATTCATCGGCTGCTTTTTGGACAAGTCATTCTTTATTTCCTGCCAGACATTCTTTTGCCCCCCCGTCAATGTGAAAGGCAAATTTTTAATAAATGCTTGGACTTTTTTTTCCATATCCGAATTCAAGACAAATTCAGAAGCAACAATTTCTTTTTTCCATTCCTGTTTCACTAAAAGCGAAGACAACTGGATCGTAAAAAGTTCGTCGAAGGCGAGGCGGCGTCGCGCGTTTGAAGCTGCATCAATTGATGCGGGGAAATGGACTTGGGTTATGGCTATTTTTTCTCCGGGCAGCTGATTTTTTTTAATCAACGGGTCGGGCAAAAATTCCATATCGGTTTTCTGATCGAGGTTGGCCAAAACATAAGAAATTTTTTCCCTAAAAATCCGGGAAGACAGGCCTCTGGGGAGCGGATAAATAGGTATGATTCTTCCCGTATGCTTCGATCCGTCATAAAGAATTTCATATTCTTTCGGTTCGACCGTGATTTGCCTGCCGAATTCGGCGACGCGCCCCGCGATACTTATTTTCAACCCCGGCTTTATTAATCTCAATAAGTATGGCTGGTTGAAAAAAGTGACTTTGATTGTCCCCGTTTCGTCTTCTATCTTAAAAACTTGAAGTCTCAGGCCCCGCCTGGTAATTTGAAATTTTCCTTCGACGACTTTTCCCGTTATCGTTACCGTTTCACCCATTTGCAGGTTTTTTATTTTTGAAACCAGGGAATAATTTTCGTAGCGGCTGGGAAAATAATTGAGCAGGTCAAAATAATTTTTTATTCCTATTGATTTTAACCGGCGGATCGTGACAAAGCTAGTATTTGGCAGAGACTCAATTTTGGTATCTAAAAACATGGTCGTTTATCTTATAAACAAGGGCGCCAAAGACGTCAAGATTAGCAAGATCGATGAAACTATGACGATTACTTTCCAGAGAACGTCTCTTTTGACTTTTTTGCCCAATATTTTCATATGTATATTATACTTAAATTTATAGTCTATGTATCAATCCAGGCGACTGAAGTTCAGGAATCAATATCAAAAGCAAAGGCTGTTGACTTACGGGTTAATCGGCACGATCGGCGTCCTCATCCTCGGTTTTATTTTATCGTTGGCTGTCTTTGCCTGGTTTGCCCGAGACCTGCCCTCTCCTTCGCAACTCTCGACCTCGTCGGGCGCCTCTACGGTCTTTTACGACAGAGAGGGTAAAGTCTTATACGAAATGTACAAAGACAAAAACCGTATTCCGGTCAAATGGGAAGAGGTCCCCGAGACTTTAAAAGAGGCGACCATCGCGATCGAAGATAAAAATTTCTACAAACACCAAGGAATATCGCAGTTTGGAATTGTCCGTGCGGCAGTCAACGTCATGCTCGGCCGAGGACTCCAGTCGGGTTCGACCATTACCCAGCAGCTCATAAAGAATGTTTTATTGACGACCAGGCAAACGATATCACGCAAAGTCAAAGAAATAATTCTTGCGATCGAAGTGGAACGGCGGTATAAAAAAGACGAAATCCTTTTGATGTATTTGAACGAGTCTCCATACGGAGGGGTCTATTGGGGAGTGGAGGCAGCCGCCAAAGGTTACTTCAACAAAGCGGTTAAAGATCTTAGTTTGGCCGAGTCGGCAATACTCGCCGGCCTCCCCCAGAATCCTTCCCGCTAC
>MGAT01000019.1 GCA_001789855.1 Candidatus Roizmanbacteria bacterium RIFCSPLOWO2_01_FULL_44_13
GGAAAAGGGGCGACCTATTATTCGATCGCCGTCGTTTTGGACCAGCTGGTCGAGGCCTGTTTCTCCGACGCGAGGAAAAGGGGCGACCTATTATTCGATCGCCGTCGTTTTGGACCAGCTGGTCGAGGCCTGTTTCTCCGACGCGAAAAGAATCTTCCCGGTCTCGGTACCGCTGGAGGGAGAATACGGATTAAAAGATGTTTCGTTGAGTGTACCTTGTATATTGGGTCGCGACGGAGCGGAAAAAATCATTGACCTAGAGTTGTCTGATGAAGAAAAAGAATCACTGAACAAATCGGCGGAGGCCTTAAAACAATATCTTACCTGACAACGACGGTAATCTCTCCCTTGAATTGCTTATCCGTAAGTTCGCTGACTTTTCCTCTCAGTATTTCTTCAAACTTTTTCGTCAGTTCGCGGCAAATTGCCAAATCTGGATTCCATCCGGAGCCAGCCCAAAGTTTGAGAGTTTCATTAATCCGTTGACCGGACTCAAAAAAAACAAAAATCATTTCGGGGAGGAATTCTTTGATCGCCTTTAATTTATTGATTAATTTAATTTTCTCCGATTCTCTTTTTGGAAAAAAACCCAAAAACGCAAATTCCTTGGCAGGGAGTCCGGAGTGAACGATGGCGGTTGAAATCGCCGTCGCTCCGGGGATAACGGTGAAAGGAATTTTTTCTTTTATGACAGTCTTGACCAATAAATAGCCGGGGTCGCTGATGAGGGGGACTCCCGACTCGGATATCAGCGAGACGTTTTTTCCTTCTTTTAGCCATTCGATTACCTGGGGCAGTTTTTCAAACTCCTTTTCTTTATAGTACGAGACAATTTTTAGATCCGTAGTTTTGGGTTGTAGATCTTTGAATCGTTTTTGAATGGCCTCGAGCAAAATGTTGGCGCTCCTCGTGTCTTCGGCGAGAATGATGTCGGAGGACACGAGAGTTTTTGCCTGACGGAGCGATAGATCGTCCAAGTTTCCGATAGGAGTGGCGACGATATACAACATATTATTTATTCCTTTTTAGTTTTTTCCTTAATATCTCGACGACGATAGGAATAAGCGATATCAAAACCACGCCGATGATGACGAGAGAAAAGTTTTCCCGGACAAATTTGATGTTGCCGAAAAAATATCCGGCCAGAGTGGCGATAAAAACCCAAAGGATTCCGCCGATGACATTGTAGGAAAAAAATTGCCCGTAGCTCATTTTGCCTACGCCGGCGACAAACGGAGCAAAGGTCCGGATAAACGGCATGAAACGGGCAATAATGATCGTTTTTCCTCCATACTTGTCAAAGAATTTTTTGGTTTCCCTGATGTGCTCTTCGTCGATAGGAATTTTTGGGTGGGCGACGATTTTTTTGCCGAAGAAGTGACCAATCCAGTAATTTGCCGTATCTCCCAAGACCGCAGCGATGGAAAGAATCAAAAGCAACAGGCCAATATTCAAAGAATTAAGAGCGGCAAAAGCGCCGGCGGCAAAGAGGAGCGAATCGCCGGGGAGAAATGGGGTAAAGACCAGGCCGGTTTCCATAAAAATGATAAAGAAGAGAATCGCATAGGTAAGTAACCCGTAGGTGGAGATAATTTGGCCTAAATGAACGTCGATGTTAAGAATAAAATCGATGAGGAATCTCAAGAGGTCCATCTCCATATTATAGTTGCTAAACAAGCTAAAAGTAGTGTAAAATTATTGGTTGCAATTTCAAAATAAAAAACCCTCAATACCGTATTTCTCGCGAACCGCTGCGCTTGCGGACTAAGTTCGCTCGGAAATAGGTATCTGCGGGTTTAAGTAATATGAATTTTAAACTTGTTTCATCATTCAAGCCGACAGGTGACCAGCCGCAGGCGATAAAGGGTCTAATCGGCGGCCTAAAAGACAACCTAAAAAACCAGGTTTTAATCGGCGTTACCGGGTCCGGGAAGACCTTTACCATGGCCAATGTCATCAAGGAAACGGGTTTGCCGACATTGGTGATTTCCCACAACAAAACCCTAGCAGGACAGCTCTATCAAGAATTCCGCGATTTTTTTCCGGAGAACGCGGTCTCTTACTTCGTTTCTTATTATGACTACTACCAGCCGGAGGCCTACATCCCGACGACCGATACCTATATCGAAAAAGAGGCCCAGATCAACGAACTGATCGATAAATTGCGTTTACAGTCGACGACCAATATTTTGACCCGCGCCGACGTCGTTGTCGTCGCCTCGGTTTCCTGCATTTATAACATTGGGTCCCCAAAGGAATACGGCAAGTCCATTCTGGAACTCGTTGTTGGAAACCCGGTCGATCCGAAAAGCATCTTCCGCCGCCTGGTCGAGCTCCAGTACGAAAGGAGCGAGTTTGACTTTAAGAGGGGGACATTCCGGGTGAGGGGCGACAGGATTGACATCTATCCGGCTTATGAGGACAACGGCTACCGGATAATATTGAAAAATGGCGAAGTCGGAAAAATAGAAAAATTCGAACCTGTCTCCGGAAAAATTATTAGCATCAAAGATGCAGCCAGATTAATAATCTATCCGGCCAAGCACTACATGATGGACAGAAAAGTTTTTCAGTCGGCGGAAGTACAAATCCGAGATGATTTAAAAAAAGAGTCGGAGGCTCTAAAAAAACAGGGAAAACTTTTGGAGGCGGAACGGCTGATCCGCCGTGTCAACTACGACCTGGAAATGATCAAAGAAATCGGCTATGTGACCGGAATCGAAAACTACTCACGATATTTTGACGGCAGGGGAATAGGAGACCCTCCGTACACTTTGCTCGATTACTTCAAGGAAGCCTACGGTACTGATTGGCTGTTGATTCTCGACGAATCCCACATGACGGTTCCACAACTGCGGGGGATGTATAACGGCGACTTCTCGAGAAAAAAAACTCTCATAGATTTTGGTTTCCGGTTGAAGGCTGCGTATGACAACCGGCCTCTGAAGTTCGAAGAATTTTATCCGAGCGCCTCGAAAATAATTTATGTCTCCGCGACGCCGGACGAATGGGAAATAAAAAGATCCAAGGTGGTCGAGCAGCTGATAAGGCCGACGGGGATCATCGACCCGGAAGTCATAATCAAGCCGGCCGAAGGAGAAGTCCAGGATCTCATCAAGGAAATCGAGATAAGAGCCCAAAAGAACCAAAAGGTCTTGGTGACGACGTTGACGAAAAAAACCGCCGAAGACTTGACGGGTTATCTCAAAGAAAGAAAAATCAGAGCGTCTTATCTCCATTCCGACATCCAGACCCTTGAGAGGTCCGACATCCTCGACAATCTGCGAAAAGGCGAATTTGACGTTTTGATCGGAGTCAATTTGCTTCGCGAAGGGTTGGATTTGCCCGAAGTCTCACTGGTCGCAATACTCGACGCCGACCAGGAGGGGTTCCTGCGCTCCTATACGTCGCTCATCCAGACGATGGGCCGGGCAGCGAGAAACATTACGGGCCAGGTAATTGTCTATGCCGACAGGATTACTCGATCGATAAAGTTGGCGGTTGACGAAATCGAACGAAGAAGAAAGTATCAAGCCGAGTACAACAAAAAACATCGTATTACCCCGAAAACCATTGTCAAACCGGTTAGGGAGAAAATTGTCGGTAGGGAGGATACGCCGATGATTTTTGACCAGAAAGTTGACGACTACTTCTTGGAGAATATAAAAAGTGATGGGTTGACGCCTTTTGACAAAAAAAAGGTGATAAAAAAATTAGAGCTGGAGATGAAGAGACAGGCGGAGGATCTCAATTTTGAACTAGCCATTAAGATTAGAGAAAAGATAAAAGAGATTAAAAATTAATAAAAAACGCAGATACCTATTTTGAGGGAACGTTCGTTTGCAAGCGCAGCGGTTCCCGAAAAATACGGTATCGAGTTTTATTTTTATGGATTTTATTAAAATCAAGGGCGCAAGGCAACACAACCTAAAAAATATTTCGGTCGACATTCCAAAAAATAAATTCGTCGTCTTTACGGGGATATCTGGATCGGGCAAGTCCAGCCTGGCGTTCGACACAATCTACGCCGAGGGACAGCGGCGTTACGTGGAATCGCTCTCCGCTTACGCGAGGCAATTTTTGGGAATCATGGACAAGCCGGACGTCGACTCGATCGACGGCCTGTCGCCTTCGATTTCGATCGACCAGAAAACCACTTCCCACAACCCGCGCTCGACCGTCGGCACAGTCACCGAGGTCTATGATTTCTTCCGCCTTCTCTACGCAAGAATCGGCCACCCCCACTGCCCGAACTGCGGCCGGGAAATCAGCAAGATGTCTTTGGACGAAATCGTCGACAAAATTTTTGGAGAAATTATAAAACAGGTTGCCGCCGATAAAATCAAACCCCACCAATTTACAATTCTTTCCCCAGTCGTGAGGGCCAAGAAAGGCGAGTTTAAGGACCTGTTTGACAACCTCCGCGGCAAAGGCTTCACCAAGGTAAAAATTGACGGCAAAGAAAAAAACTTGGACGAGGAAATAGACCTTATTAAAACCAACAAGCATACGATCGAGGTCGTGATAGACCAGTTAAACACCAGTCACAAAGAATTAAAACAGAAAGTATTCTCTGCCAATTTTAAATCCCGCCTGACAACCGCTGTCGAGCAATCGCTCAATTTATCGGACGGATTGGTGATACTAAAAGCCGGGAATAAAGAACATTTATATTCGGAAAAATTTTCCTGCCCGGTCTGCAATATATCCCTGCCCGAGCTCGAGCCAAGAATATTTTCTTTCAATTCGCCGATTGGAGCGTGTGAAAAATGCCGGGGAATCGGGACGATTTTTGCCGTCGACCGCGATTTGATTTTGAATAAAAACTTGAGCGTTCTCGAAGGAGGGATTCTACCTTTCAATAAATTATTTTTTCACGAGACTTGGTACGTCAGGTTGATAAAAACCGCCCTCGAGGAAGAAAGGATAAATCTGAACGCGCCGATAGGGCAGCTGGCCGATAAACAAATCAAGACCATCCTCGACGGGACGGACAAAGTTTATCGCGTTCACGGGGTGAACCGCTACGGCAAACCGACAGCCATCTTTGAGAAATTCGACGGCATCGTTGCCGAGCTCGAGCGCCGTTATTACAACGCTTCGGGCGACTGGGCTATGGCAGAAATCCAAAAGTATATGAGGGAAGAAATTTGCCCAGAGTGCCGCGGCGCGAAATTAAAAAAAGAAGTCTTAGCGGTAACGGTCGACAACATCAACATCTCAAAATTTTCCGACAAATCGATTGACTTTATTTTAAATTATGTCACCGACCGCCTGCCCAAAATAGTCAAGCCCTACGAAGAAGT
>MGAT01000020.1:0-3936 GCA_001789855.1 Candidatus Roizmanbacteria bacterium RIFCSPLOWO2_01_FULL_44_13
AGGTTGGCGATCACTCCCCCGCCGACGACCAACCGGTTGATTCCCGTAAACCTGATGGCTTTGTCGGTTTTTTTGACGACGGTGTCGAAAACCGCTTCTTGAAACGAACTGGCCAAGTCGGCGATTTTCTCGACAGATCGCGGATTTTTTTTCAAAAAGTAATAGAAAGAGGTCTTCAAACCGGAGAAAGAAAAGTTTAGATCCTGGCTTTTTAACATTGGTCTCGGAAATTTATAAACATCGATGTTCCCGGCGAGGTCGGCTAACTTTTCAATCACCGGACCTCCCGGGTATCCTAATCCCAATAATTTCGCGGCTTTGTCGAGGGCTTCACCGGCGGCGTCGTCGATCGTTTCACCGATGACTTCGTATTGGAGGTGGCCGGTAAACTTGACTAACTCGGTGTGTCCTCCGGAAATAATCAAAGCCAGGTAAGGAAAGTCAAAATCTCGAGGCGGCTTTCCCTGGCTATTTTGGATGAAAGAGGAATAGATGTGTCCCTCTAAGTGGTTGACGCTGATTAATTTTTTTCCGTAAAGTTTTGAGAGTTCTTTTGCCTTCTTAATCCCGACCTCTAGCGATACAGCGAGACCCGGTCCCTGGGTCACCGCTATAAAATCGAGCTGTGATTTTGGATTTGTGATTTTGGATTTTTTCAACGCTTCCGAAATGATAAAATCTATTTTTTCTTCGTGGGCCCTTTTGGCCAAAGACGGAAATATTCCACCCCATTGTTTGTGGATGAGAATTTGTGAATAGATGGCGTTCGATAAAACTTGCCTTCCCTCAACTACTGCAGCTGCGGTTTCGTCGGCCGACGTCTCTATTGCCAGTATTTTCATAAAAATAAATTAGAAAACAAAAACGAAGATATCTGTTTGAGCGAACATTCGTTTGCAAGCGCAGCGGTTCGCGAAAACACGGTATCAAGTTTTTAATCTTTAATAAATATTCTTCTTTCTTTTTCTGTAATATAGTCTATTTTCACATAAATAATTTTTGCTTTATTTTTAACCAAATCGTATATTTCCCCCGCCTTTTCACCCCACTCGAAGCACAAAATTTTTCCTGGCTTCAATAATTTTTCTATTTCCAAATATTTGAATTCTTCTTTGTCTTCGATTTGATATAAATCAAAATGATAAAAATTGCCGTATTCATAATAAATAACAAAGGTCGGCGAAATAATTTTTGTTATTCCCAGGGTCTCGCCCAATCCTTTGACAAATATTGTCTTGCCGACACCGAGTTCGCCCTCGATGATAAAGACTAGAGGTTTTTTCTCGACGTTGCTCGAAAAATAATTCTTCAGAGTCTTTTTTGCTATGGCTTTTGTTTCTTCGGGTGATTTCGAGACCAATTTCTTTGTTTCTACCAAACCGACGTCGCCTCTACGCAACACTTTAATTTTTGACTCGGTTAAATCAACCACGGTCGAAGGTTTATTTCGAGGAAGCTTGCCGGCGTCCACTACCAGGTCTATAAGATTTTTCCTTTTAATGGATAAGTCATTTAACAAGGTCTCGACCGAATAGTGGGGGCTGCGGCCGCTTTGATTGGCCGAAGTCGCCGTTACCGGACGGCCAAATTTTTCCATAAGTTTAGTAATAGGCTGATAGTTCGGAATTCTTATCCCCAAGCTTCCCTTCTCCGACTCAAGCAACAGATTAATTTTATGACGGGAGTCAAGAATGACTGTAAAGGGCCCGGGAAGGATGGTTTTTAAAATACTTTCCTGTTTTTTATCGACTTTAGCCTGTAAAAAAATTGATTTGAAACCAGGAATAAAAATGGAAATCGGTTTTCCCGGCGGCCGGTTTTTAAAGGCAATCAGTTTTTCCACCGCGGCGCGACTTGTGGCATCGACCAAGGCTCCGTAGACGGTGTCGGAGGGAAAAATCACCAACCCGCCCGATTTCAAAACCTTAATCGTTTCTGCGATAATTTCTTCAGAATTCTTTATGGTTAATTGGATAATATTCATAATTTGAAAACCCGCAGATACCTATTTTGAGGGAACTTTCGTTTGCAAGCGCAGCGGTTCCCGAGAAATACGGTATCGAGGGTTTGAAAATATATTTTAACCTAATCATTTTATCAGAAATTCTGCTAGAATTAAGCCTATGGCGACCAAAAACGGCAACGGACAAATAAAAATAAAACAGTTCAAGTTTAATCTGAATGTCAGGACTATATTTATTATTTTTTTCATCTTTCTTTTCCTCTTTTTCGGCTACCAATCGGTAAAAAATGAAGTCCAGAAAGCTCTGCCGGAAAAATCAATTACCACCATTATTAAAGAAGCCAAAGACGGCAAGATAAAAAAGGTCGAAATTATCGACAATAAAATTATTGTCTATTATAAGGATGAAAAACTCTCACTTTCCTATAAAGAATCGACTGAAAGCTTTACCGAAATTTTAAAAAACAATAACGTCAATCCGTCGGCAATCCAGATAAACGTCAAAGATACTCAGGGTTCAACCGGATTGGTGGCTTTTTTGAGCAACCTCCTGCCGACGATTTTGATGGTGGCTTTTTTTGTCTTCCTTTTCCGCCAAGCCAAAGGCGCCCAGGATTCGGTCTTTTCTTTCGGGCAATCGAGGGCAAAGAGATTTTCCAAAGATATGCCACAGACTACATTTGCCGATGTCGCCGGAGTGGATGAGGCAAAACACGAACTCGAAGAAGTGGTCGACTTTTTAAAACATCCCGAGAAATACAAAAAGCTCGGCGCCCGAACTCCAAAGGGAGTCCTTTTGGTCGGGCCGGCCGGGTGCGGCAAGACTCTTTTGGCCAAGGCAGTTGCCGGAGAAGCCGGCGTGCCTTTTTTCTCGATTGCCGGGTCGGAGTTTATGGAAATGCTGGTTGGGATCGGCGCTGCACGCGTCCGCGATCTTTTTGACACCGCCAAGAAAAATTCTCCTTCAATCATATTTATCGACGAAATCGACGCCATCGGCCGGGCAAGATCGGTCGGTATCATGCCGTCGCACGACGAGCGCGAACAAACCCTAAACCAAATCTTGGTCGAGATGGACGGCTTTGCTCCGACCGAGCGCGTTGTCGTTGTCGCCGCAACCAACCGAGGCGATCTTTTGGACCCGGCGCTTCTCAGGCCTGGCAGATTTGACCGAAGAATTGTTGTCGACTTTCCCGACCTCGAAGGAAGAAAAGCAATTATAAAAATCCACGCCAAAGGCAAGCCGTTTGCTCCTAAAGTCTATTGGGATAGGGTTGCCAAACGAACCGTCGGATTCTCCGGTGCCGACCTGGAAAATATGCTGAATGAAGCGGCGATTCATGCCGCCCGCCAGGGAAAAACGACCATCAATATGGACGACCTCGAGGAGGCCGCGACCAAGGTCAAGCTCGGCCCGGAGAAAAAGAGACTCCAGTCGGACTTGGACCGCAAATTGACCGCCTATCACGAAGCCGGACACGCCATTGTTTCCCACTTCCTCCCCCACACCGATCCCGTCCATCGGATTTCCATCGTCTCGCGAGGAATGGCGTTGGGCTTTACATTAATTCCCCCTGCCAAAGATAAACTCCACGAAACCAGAACCCACCTGTTGGAAAAAATCGCCGTCATGATGGGAGGACGATCTGCCGAAGAGCTGATTTTCAACGAAGTAACGACGGGAGCCGCCAACGATTTTGACCAGGCCACGAACGTCGCCCGCGCCATGGTGGTTGAATACGGGATGAGCGAACTCGGGCCGATCAACTTCGGGCCGACGATGGACATCACCGAGTGGGGCAAACAATATTTTGAACAAACCCAGATTTCCGAAGAGATGATGTCGAAAATAGACAACGAAGTGAAAAAAATTGTCATATCGGGCTTTGAGGTAGCCAAAAAAATTATCAAAGACAACAAAAAAATACTCGAAAAGGTTGCATCCGCCTTAATAAAAAAAGAAGGCCTCGACC
>MGAT01000020.1:3952-4151 GCA_001789855.1 Candidatus Roizmanbacteria bacterium RIFCSPLOWO2_01_FULL_44_13
GATCATCGGCGTTTCAAAACCCAAGATAATTTAATAAAAGAAATGGATACCCTTCTTCTAATCGACAGTCATGCCATCATGCACCGCGCTTTTCACGCCTTGCCTCCTCTAATTTCCAAAGACGGAACCCCGACCAATGTAATCTATGGGTATCTGTCGATGATTTCCAAAGTGGTCGCCGACTTTAAACCCAACTACG
>MGAT01000020.1:4177-5159 GCA_001789855.1 Candidatus Roizmanbacteria bacterium RIFCSPLOWO2_01_FULL_44_13
CCGACATTTAGAAATGAGTTGTTTAAGAAATATCAGGCCCACCGCCCCAAGGCGGAAGACAGCTTTGTCAAGCAGATTCCCTTGGTCAAAGAGGCGCTCGACAAGGCAAACATTTTTCGAGCGGAAAAGGAAGGATTTGAAGCCGACGACGTTATCGGAACACTCGCCAAAATTTTTAACGACGCCAAAGTCAGAGTAGTCATCTTAACAGGAGACAAAGATATTATGCAGCTCGTCAATGAAACGACTTTCGTCATTTCGCCTGTAGTTGGTCTGTCTAATACTAAAATTTACGATGAGGTCGAGGTGGAAAGGAAGCTTGACGTTGCCCCCGCTCAAATTCCCGACTATAAAGCTTTATCCGGCGACCCTTCCGACAACTACCCCGGAGCCGCCGGCATCGGGCCGAAAACCGCCGCTTCTCTTTTATCCCAATTCAAGACACTTGAAGGCATATATAAAAATCTTGACGCAATCGAATCGGAAAAAGTGAAAACTATTTTGCGGAAAGAAAAGAAAAATGTGGAAACCTCAAAAATGCTGGCAACTATTAGGCGCGATGTCGATATAACGGTCGATATCAGCCAATTGAAATTCAAGGGCTTCGGCCGGGATTTGAAAGAATTTTTGCAAAAATATCAAATCAATTCTCTCGTCAAAAGATTATTTGAAACGGGCAAGGTAGAGAAAAAAGAAGTAAAAAAACCTGCCGACCAAATTGGTCTTTTTTGACAAAGGACTCTTAGTCTGTTATTCTAAGATAAAGCTTTTTTAAAGTAGTTTTATTTAACATTAGCGTGTGGCCTCGCCTCTGGCGGGGATACGAGGAGAGGGAAAATCGAATAATCTGCGGATCCCCTCAAGCCGTGATTGCCGGCTTTAAAATTTTGTTGAAAAACAAAATTTGTAATTACTGCTTCTCTTGAGCTTCATTAATAGTTTTCTATTTCTTATGTGCGGAATCTTTGCTGTTGTCAATGAT
>MGAT01000021.1:0-19273 GCA_001789855.1 Candidatus Roizmanbacteria bacterium RIFCSPLOWO2_01_FULL_44_13
AAAAAAACAAAAAATCACCGACGAAGAAATCATCAGTCTTGCCATGGTGGTAAAAGATATTGAAAAACATTACTTTTTTCCCCAGGACATCGAGTGGGCAATCGAAAACAGAAAAATATATATTACCCAATCACGGCCGGTGACAACCTTGGGGAAATCCAATTCACAGGGTTCAGGAGATTCCACCAACGTTCCCATACTAGTGGGCTCTCCGGCTTCGCCCGGTGTAGGAGTCGGGCCGGTCAGAGTAGTCTCCACACCCAAGCAGATAAATATAGTCAAGCAGGGAGATATTTTGGTGGCCCCCCAGACTAATCCGGACTACGTCCCGGCGATGAAAAGAGCAGCCGCCATAGTAACCGAAAAAGGCGGCCGCACGTCACACGCCGCAATCGTTTCCCGCGAACTGGGAATTCCGGCGATCGTTGGCGCAGACCGCGCAACCAAGATCTTAAAAGATAACATGGTTGTTACCGTCAACGGCCAGGCAGGAGAAGTTTATAAGGGGAAGATTATCACCAAATCAAAAATAGAAAAGCTAAAATCACGCGCCAAAAAATTCAAAACCGTGACGAAAATATATGTCAATATGGCCCAGCCGAGCGAAGCCGAGAGGGTTTCTAAAATGGACGCCGACGGCGTCGGGCTACTGAGAGCGGAGTTTATCATTGCCGACATCGGTGTTCACCCCAAAGAATTTATAAAAAACAAAAAAGAGGACGTTTTTATCAATCGCTTGACGAGAGAATTGATGAGGTTCACCGTTCCTTTTAACCCCCGACCCGTAATATACCGTGCAACCGATTTCAAAACCAACGAGTACCGAAATCTCAAAGGAGGCAGCCTCTACGAACCCAAGGAGGAAAATCCAATGCTAGGTTTTAGAGGCGCTTACCGCTATATAACTAATCCGGACGTTTTTAACATGGAGCTCTCTGCCATTAAAAAAATTTGGGAAAAAGGCTACCGGAATTTACACTTAATGATTCCCTTTGTCCGTGTCCCGTGGGAATTGATGAAAATTAAGGAAATGGTGGAAAAATCCGGCCTCTTGAACTATCCCGATTTTAAGCTTTGGATCATGGTCGAAGTTCCTTCGGCCGCCCTAAATTTGGAAGAGTTTATAAAGGTCGGTATCGACGGAGTTTCCATCGGCACCAACGATTTGACAATGATGCTTCTCGGAGTTGACCGCGACAGCGAGGAGGTCGCGCCTATTTATGACGAGAGAACCCCGATTGTAAAACAGGTCTTGGAATACATCGTCAAAACCTGCCACAAACACGGTGTGACCGCATCGATTTGCGGGCAGGCGCCTTCTGACTACGAGGAGATTTGCGAGCTTTTGGTAAAAAATGGCATCACGAGTTTATCGGTAAACTCGGACGTCATCGACCGGACTCGCGAACTCGTCTTTAAAATAGAAAAAGAACTCTTCACTAAAAAGAAATAAGCCGCTATAATAAAATTTATGGGTAAGATTGCAAAAATTTCGTCCTACGAGGTTATTCAATCGAGCGGGCGGTCTACAATTGGGGCAGAAATGCTATTGGACGACGGAAAAATTGTGAAGACCAGCGTCGCGAGCGACGAAAAGATCGCTCCTTACCAAACTCAAGAACTAGAAGCATCGAAATCTGTTTATTACATAAACGATTTAATCGGACCAAAACTAAAAGGAGTCGATACAGGCAAGCAGGCCGAAGTGGATGCCTGGCTTTTAGCCGTTGACAAGACCCCCACCAAGGAAAAGTTAGGAGTAAACACCGTCTGGGCGATCTCTTCTCTTTTAGCCAAAGCCCAAGCAAAATCGACCGGCGTTTCTCTTTTTCGATATTTGAATTCCTTGTATAACAAGCGCTATTCAGTCGACCAGATTCCATTGGAAAAACCGCCGACGCCGATCGTTCCGATATTGCGGCGCGGTTCGAAAATCGCTAGCTTCGATTTTAAGGAATTTTGTCTAGTTCCTTCTTCATCTCTTTCTTTTTCCAAATCGACGCAGTTAGCTATTTCCTTCTACCACGCCGTGAAAAAGGTTATCGGCGAAAACCACCCGGGAACCAATTTTGACGTTTTTGAAATACTTTTGTCTACGATGTCAAATTTGAATTTGAAACTGGCAATCGATGTCTTTATCGGATTGAATTTCGGCGCAAACAATTATTACCAGAGCGGCACCTATGAGATCAAGGACAAACCACAACCCCTAAAGACGGATATATACTTAGAATATATTTCAACGCTGGTAAAAAAATATTTTCCATTATTTTTAATCGATCCCTTGTCCGTTGACGATCTTGCTTCTTGGCGCATTTTGAATTCCGCTTTGTCAAAAGAAACTTATTTAGTTGGCGGGGATCTTGTCGCCTCTAGCGCCGAAAGATTAAAAAAGGTCAGCGAGGAAAAAAATTGTTCCTCGATCCTTCTCAAGCCGGCCCAAGTGGGGACGGTGACGGAATTTTTTGACATGGTTTCTTCTGCTAACAAAAACGACCTCGATTACATCGTCGCCTCTTCCGATTATGAAACCGGTGAGGCGATCACGGCTGACCTGGCGGTTTCGGTCGCCGCCGATTTTGTAAAGTTTGGAACTCCCGTTCACGAAGAAGAAATAGCGAAGTATAATAGGATGTTGGAGATCGAAAGAGAACTTAATAAAACATGATAGGCAAACTCAAAGGAAAATTGACTGAAATTAATGGCAACATCGGATTGATAGAAACTCCGAGCGGCGTTTTTTATAACGTCTTTCTTACCTCCTCCCTCCTCGCCAACCTCCGGCTTCCCTCGCCAATTGAAATCTATACTTACTTGCAGGTAAGAGAAGACGCTCTAGTCCTTTTCGGCTTCAAAGAAAAACAGGAATATGATTTTTTCAAGCTATTACTATCGGTTGACGGAGTTGGGCCGAAAACCGCCTTTTCGGTAATCTCGTTCCTAAAAACAGAGGACCTCGTTTCCGCGGTTAAAAGCAACCAAGTGGAGGTTTTGACTCAGGTACCGGGATTGGGTCGGAAAACAGCGATGAAAATAATTCTGGAACTCTCCGGTAAATTAAAATCTGATTTTGACATGACGAGAATGGTTTTGACCGAGGCGGATAAAACGGTCGTCGACGCCCTGGTTTCACTGGGTTATAAAAGCAACGAAGCAAAGAGAGTTTTACTTTCCCTGCCAAAAAATCTGACGGTAGAAGAAAAAATAAAAAAAGCGCTTAAAAAAACTTCAAAATAAACTTCCTGATATAATATTTCCTATGAGTCAGAAACTGAAAGACGAAAATCTCCGTCCAAAAATTTTTAAGGAATATATCGGCCAGGAAAACATCGTCAAAACTTTGAAGCTATTTGTCGACGCGGTTTTAAAAAGGGGTAAGCCTTCGGAACACATCTTATTTTACGGACCACCTGGAATTGGCAAGACTACCCTTGCGTATGTTGTCGCCAATGAACTCAAGGGAGAGATAAAAGTTACTTCCGGCGCGACAATCACTAAATCCGGAGATCTGGCCGCCATTCTGACCAATCTGAAAGATAACGACGTTTTGTTTATCGACGAAATTCACCGCCTGCCCAAGACCGTTGAGGAGATGCTTTATCCCGTGATGGAAGAATACGCCTTGGACATTATTATCGGCAAGGGGCCGTCTGCAAGAACAGTGCGCCTATCTATTCCTAGAATTACGATTATAGGAGCGACCACCAAACTGGCTCTTTTGTCGGCACCCCTTCGCGACAGGTTTGGTTTAGTATTGAGAATCAATTATTATACGACGCCGGAAATTGAAAAAATTATTGTCCGTTCGAGCAGAATTCTTAACATTCCCATTAGCCAAGAAGCCTCGCGCCAAATCGCCCTACGCTCCCGTCGCACTCCCAGACTGGCCAACAGAATATTAAAGAGGGCACGGGATATTCTTGAAGTCGACAAGCACCTTCAAATCGACGACAAATTGTTGAGTAAGTTATTTACCTTGCTTGAAATTGACGAAATCGGGTTAACCGATATCGATATTCAGTATCTGAAACTGATGTCGACCAAATTTGACAATGTGGCTCTCGGCGTGGAAACAATCGCCTCCTCTTTATCGGAAGATAAGAGAACTATTGAGGAATTTATCGAACCGTACTTGTTAAGATTGGGATTTATAAAAAAGACTTCACGCGGCCGTGTTTTAACACCCAAAGCTCTATCTCATCTGAAAATAAATAAACTGGAACAAAAAAAATTGCTATGAGCATTATTTGCTCCGGAAGAAACTTTTTTCCCAAAGGAGCTTGGCTCTACTCGACTAAGAAACAATCTGATCTAGCAAAGGAAATTGGTTATGAAGGTCTGAATTTTTTACCGACCTGGAGGTTTGTCTGGGAAATGCTAATTTTGGGTAAACTTCATGCTTCTAGTGATATGATTTTATCGGCCCATCGAGACTGGCGTTTTGACAGGGTTATGGAGGCAAAAACAAGAAATAAGCCCCCGTGGTTTTATCAAATAAGGAATAAGGAAGACTGGCTTTTTCCGCCGTCTAGCTTGTGCCTAAAAGCTCTAAAGAAATTTCAAAAACAATATAAAAAACCTGTATCGGTAATGTGGCTTGAAGACACAAAAAATTTTTCTCCCGTTGTCCTCGAACTCTGGGACAAGATTCAAGGAATAAACCAAAGACAATTAATTACTTGGTTAAAAAAAGATAGAAAGAACAGAGGAGTTGCCCTTGATACGCTAAAATTCCCGGGTTGGCTTAAAAGCAATGGCTTAGAAAACAAAGAAAACCAAGTCCTCGACGAGTTGATGCCCTATATAAAATGGGTTGACTATCGGGCAACCAGGAAATTTCGTGAGCCGAGCCTGGCGGTCACGATCGAAAAAATGGAGGCAAGTGAAAGATTGTTTAGGCTTTTATTAAAGAAGGGTTATCGGGGTGACGTCGTCGTTGAATTCGGTTGGCCCGACCTAGAACAGCCGCCTTTTGGAATATTAGATGAAGATTTACCTGCTTTTAAAGACCGGCACGAGAATATAATCAAAAAAATAAAAGATTATTGATTATTGACGGGGACCTCTTACCATACCCATTTCTATCTGTCTCAATTCTTCGGCGTAAGGGTAACCAATGGTCAAGGCGGGCCCCCCTTTTGTATCTAGCGACGGGTGTATGGCTCTTGCTATAGCAACAGTCCTCGGCTCAAAATTAGGGTCGGAGGGCTGTCTCATTAAATACCCCTTAATGTATGAATGTACTGCCGGCATTAATATATGTCTCGGTAAATTTTTGGTGCCAAGTTGAGTGAATCCGCTCATAGCTTGAGATACCTCTTGTCCATTTCTAATGAGGGGGATTTGCAAAGGGTCAGGAATTAAAGAAATTTTGTCGGGGATATCAAGATTGACTTTTGAATGGACATAATTGACCGGATTGCTTTTAAGCTCTGACGCCCCGACTAAAATTACAAAAGGAAATCTTCCCTCGGCAATTGAACTTAATAGCGTTACCGCAGGATTATAATCGATCGGAGAATGCTCTCTCCTTATTCCTTCGAGTGCCGTTTCCAATTCATGGGAATTCAAACCACTAGCACCGACGTTTTTTAAACTGCTTTCAAGCAAGGTTTGGTATTGCCTCGGGACGTATTGGAATGCTTCTTGAGCCATGGAGATATTTTATCAGGTCTTATTTTAAAATCAAGTTTGGACTATCAGTGTGGCCTTTTTGGTAAATGAAACCCGATGATTTTAAGTTTTTAAATTGCCCATTCCTTAATTTTCGTGGTACATTTCTCTTGAGAATAAAATTTGTTCAGAACTTGGCCTGATTCCTTCAGTCATCAGCAGTAATTATATCAAAATTACCTAATTCCATGAGATTGGACCATTCTGTACATTGTTTTTAAATTAAGTATTTTTAGAGCTGTTTTATTGCCTCTAAGTATTTGCAAAGCGCGCTTATCAATGTCAACTTCGTATTCGGAAATAGGAACATAGCCACCTTTTAACGCCATGCAGGCGTCAATAAAAAATAAAGTTTTAGTACCATTGCCATCCGGGTGGGGGTGTGCTGAAACATATTCAGCCGCTAAAGAAGCGATTTGTTTTTCAAAATGTCTGTTGTTGTTTTCGCTTTTGATTTGGCTATTTGCTTTTTGAATTATTCTGCTAATTGTTGCCTCAAGATTATCTGCCGGAGTTCCGTGGGCACGTAGAAATCTATACCGATAATCAATTTCTTTTAGAGTTGGTCTTAATTCATCGAGGCTTTCCGATAAATGGTCAAATCTGAAGCCAAGAGCAAAAGAAGGCAACAAATTATTTGAAGCTGAAAAGCTTATTTCCCGAAGAATGTCAAAGTTCATCTCATGTCCTTGACTAGTTAGACCCACTATATAAGCGGAGACTTTCTGCCAATTACTAAGAATAATTTGTTTAGTCTCCTCGGAAGTTAACCCGAGCATTTTGAAGGAATGGCGTTGGAGCCACTCTCCGGTTTGAAAATATGGATCAGCCACGATCTGTTTAGAAAATACTGAATAAATAGTAAGATCGTGTTGTTTGATAGTCTTGGTATAACTATTTTTTTGTTCCGGATTTAAAGACGGAGCGGTTAAAATTATCGGTCTGAATAAAAAATAAGAATAATCAAGGTTGACCTGTTTTTCAGATGCAAGAGGCTCAAGTCTTTCCAATAAATTTGGAAAGTATTTTAAACCAAGGTCAACTCGAGGTTTATTGTCGCTCATAATCAAATTTGCTACAGTGTTAATATACTGATTAGTGTCGATCAAAACCGGATTGTCTTTTCCGGAAATACCGTATGAAAGTTGGAGGTTTAACCCTTTGGCTTCAGTTTTAGGGAGCATAATATTTATTACTTAAACCTGATTTGTGATCCTGAGGGAAAAGTAATTTACTCTATCTCTTTTTGTAAATTTTTATAAAACTCTTTAGTTAAAAGATAGCGCTTTTTTTGCTCTTTAACAAGATTCTTCAAATCTCCGTAAACGGCCAGAAAGTTCTTAAAACGTTTATCCAAGTTTTTAATTACTCTTTCAGGTAAAGTCTTTAGGTTATTGTCCCTGAGAAGATATATTTCCGCATATCTTAAAGCACCAAGTTCGCCAAAAGCATCAAGATCGTCCGATACGCAAAGAATAGACATAATATTATCCCGATTGAGTTTTTTGCTATAAACAATTGACTTATATTCCTTATCGTCGTGTTTTTCGATAGCTTTTAAAACCTCCTCAAAGTCTTCTGGAGTTTTTAATAAGTTTTGTCTAAAAAATTGAGAACACAACTTGCGACTTTCCACACCGTGACCGATTTCGTTAATTGTTCTGGTAAGGCCGACGTCGTGAAAAAAGATAGCGATTATGCTCTTTTCTATATTATTTACATTTACTTTGTAACCAATTGATTCCAACTCAATAAAAATCTGTTTTGCATAAATCCAGACTCGTCTATGATGGGTATGGTCGTGGGAGGCTAGATTAACTTTAGAGAATTCTTTTTTACAGTACTCATAGAGAAGGTTGAACCACTTTTTCTCGATGTCTGCTATCGCAGAAGATATTTTATTCATGTATGTGATCCCGAGGGGATTCGAACCCCTGATTCTCTGGCTGAAAACCAGATGTCCTAGGCCGCTAGACGACGGGACCAATAACATATTATACAAAAAGAAGTAATTATTATTGATTATAAATTATACCTATAGTATAATGAGGTCATGTTTCACGAACTTAATTCGAAAGAAGCTGAGTCTTCAATCAAGGATAAAACACTACGAGCTTGGAGGTCATTTTTGATTGCAATCGGGCGAGTTGACGCCGCCAAAGAAGAAGCAGATAAAATTGACAGTTACGGATATGTTGAAAATAGAAGGTATGAAAACGTTCTAACAGTTGACTCGGAACAAGAATTCATTGCTGCATTAAAAAAAGCTGGGGCTACTTCCGTAGAAGCTCAGGTATATGTAACTAAAGATAAATCAAAAGAGAATTTAGGAGCCTATGCTGTATATAATCACGATGTGACTTTCGTTGCCGCTCTACCAGGCTTTAAAAACGTACGATATCCTGTTTCATTTGATAAACATCGGAGTCCCGACGAGGCCGACTATCTTCCTATTACCGACACTTTAGCATTAAGAACATATCTAACAGCGGGTCAATCCTTGATTAATTTAAAGATGGGCTTCCCCAATATTTTAACGAGTTTACTCACTTCGAATAAAGGAATAAAGTTTGATGGAAACTATTATTATGATATGGTCCAAACTGCCATGAACCGTAAAGTACACGCCTGGAAATAAGATTATATTTCTTGCAACATCCCTATTCTTTGCAGATTAGGGAACATATTTTTTTCCGCTTTTGAATAGAGTAAGCCCCTTGAATCATATTGAAGCAGATAATTTGTATATTCTATCAAAAAGTCCCATTCTATAGCTCCAATCTATGTTCTAGGTTCTACGAATCCGGTTTAAATAAAGTATAATTAGCGTAAATTTATGTTTATTGACGAAGCAGTAATTAAAGTGTCGGGCGGAAAAGGCGGCAACGGCAAAGTCGCCTTTTTTGCCAACAGGCGCGGCGTATCGGGAGGAAACGGCGGCCGGGGAGGCAATGTCTATGTCGAAGCCAGTTCAAATGTCCGTGACTTAAAGGCCTTTACCGAAGTTAAGGAATATGCAGGAGAGGCAGGACAGGCGGGAGGAAGCAATAAAAGGATCGGAGTCAATGGTAAAGATCTGGTCCTCAAGGTTCCAACAGGAACAACCCTGATTGATACAAAAACCCTTCAGGAAGTGACCCTGGATAAGAATAACCCCAAAGTTTTTATCTGTTCGGGTGGTAAAGGAGGCCTGGGAAACACCGCTTTTAAAACATCAACCAACAGGACTCCAAAAAAAGCCACTCCGGGTGAACCGGGACAGGTGCGTAACCTCGAGCTGATATTAAGGCTGATCGCCGACTACGGACTTATCGGTCTTCCGAACGCCGGCAAAAGCAGTCTCTTAAACGTTTTAACGGCCGCCAACGTAAAGACGGCGGACTACCCCTTTACGACCCTCGAGCCGAACCTCGGCGTGTTTAACGACAAAGTAATAGCCGACGTCCCAGGTTTAATTGAAGGCGCTTCGCTCGGGCGCGGGTTGGGAATAAAGTTCCTGAAGCATATCGAAAAAGTCAATCTCTTGCTCCACTGCATATCGGCCGAGTCGACCGATATTAAGAAAGATTACAATACCATAAGGGCGGAATTGGGAAACTATAATTTGAAATTATTGGAAAAAAAAGAAATCCTTTTGCTGACAAAAACCGATTTAATCAGTCAGGATGAGATAAAAACAAAAACAAGGGAAATGAAGAAACTCAATAATTACGTCTTGCCCGTCTCAATCTATGACGAAGAATCTCTCGTAAAGCTGAAGAAGCTAGTGTGAGGCTAGACAGAATCGAACTGTCATCTAATCCTTAGAAGGGATTTATTCTATCCGTTGAACTATAGCCTCTGGAGCCTCCTCGCAGAATCGAACTGCAGTCAACGGTTTACAAAACCGCCGCTTTACCACTAAGCTAAGGAGGCAGAGTACAAATTCCCTATCGAAAGTGCCGCGGGAGCGACTCGAACGCTCACGTCTTTTGAAGACAAAGGCTCTTAAGGCCTTCGTGTATACCATTCCACCACCGCGGCTTCTTATAAGCAAACAACCTTATTGTTAAATTACTTCCGTGTATACTCCCGCATGGCGGGACTAACTCGCAGTAATCCTCACTGCGTTCTGAAACTGCGAGTTGAGCATTCCACCACCGCGGCTTAACTCTATATATTATAACAATTTAAGGCCCTCTTTTTCTGCTATGTTATAATAGTGCCTTATGGCTGAAGCTGGTAGAAAAGGAAATTCCGGTGAAGAAATTGATAAACAAAATAATGAAAAAATTACTTTCTGTATCTATAGACTAATTACAACAAAACAAAACAGAGAAGATGCTTTTATTTGCCAACTTCCTTCAGGGTCGAGTGAAGCATTACTCTTTTCAAGCTGCTTAGGTCCGGGCCTTTCCACCCAAGATTGTCCTTTAAACTCTTCAAACAACTGGAATAAATAATCAAGATTTAAGTCAGTCTTTTCCACAACAACAAGGCTAACGTTGATCTAGTTAGCCTCATTGTTTTTTAAAGAAACCTTATTTCAGCTTCTTTTTCAACTCCTCAAGAATTTCTTTTGCCAACTCTTGACCTCCCAATCCGAAAGCCAAGCCTCCGGCGAGGGCCAACATGGCGACGATTCCGGTAAAAAGAATTCTTATCAGATCCTGGGCGACACCCAATTGGTTCAAGACGACCAAAACTGTAAAGAAGGTGATCGCTCCCCTCGTAAATACCGCCAAGCTGTTGGCCGAGGTCGCTCCGACGGTTCTGACTGAATGGCGAACTAGGTCGGAAACCAAATTGGCAGCCAAAAGACCGACAAATCCGATAACCACGGCGACTATCACGTTTGGCAGGTAAACCAGGAATTGATTCAGGAAAACAGTCGCTTGGGACAATCCCCAAACCTCAAGGGCTGGGACCAAGAAGACTATAATCAGGGCCCATTTTAACAGTTCGATTAAAACATTCTCCCAAATCTTTACCTCGGCTTTTTTGAATAGTTTTGCTTTCTCAAGCCAAGTCTCGATTCTCAGAAAGCCAAAGACGGAGACCAAAACGTGTTTTACGATTCCGCCGATTAAAAGACCGATAACCAAAATGACAAGGCCTCCCAACAGATTTGGAAGAAATGCGGCCAAGCTTTGGAAAAAGTTGACCAAAATAGTGTTTGTTAACTCTAGCACTTTATTTTTTTCACCCCCTCTCTGTAAATTTCAATTTATATTTCTAAATCGTCAAAAAAGCTGATTTCTCCACGATCACGCAAAATCGAAATCAAGGCCAATTTCAGTTTATAATTTTTATAGTTGTTTTGCAACAAAAACATATCTGACGCCCTTTTTAAATGAGTTAGTTTATAAAAATTTATCGACTCATAGGGTTTACCCTTGGAATCATTGGAGCGGGTTTTGACCTCAATAAAGTAGAGCGTTTTATTTTTTTCCGCGACGATGTCGATTTCGCCGAACCGCGTTCTGTAGTTTTTCTGAATTATTGAGAAGCCTTGACCTTTTAGGTAGACTGTTGCGTCGAGCTCTCCCTGATTACCCGTTTTTTTTCGGTAAAGGCTCATTTTTTTTGGCCTCTTTAGGCTTTGATTTGTGAACCGCTTTCTTTTTTGTTTGATAGAGCTTTGATTTTAAGTCCTGACTGGAAAGTTTCCTGATAAAATACAGTTTGGCTTTTGTAGAATGCGACTTTTTGCTCAAAGTAATGCTTTCTATATAGGGTGAAGATAAAGGAATAATCCTCTCAATCCCGGTGCCGGAACGGCTGATCTTTCTTACCGTGATCATTCGTGTTTCAGGGCTGGATCCTTTTATTTTTATCAGTATTCCGCTAAAGAGCTGAAGCCTTTCTTTGTCGCCTTCCTTTATTTTGTAATTGACGGCGATCGTGTCCCCGACTCTGAATTGTTTTTCATTGAATAAAAACGAGTTTGCCATTTTTGAAATTATATCACACAGGCGCGCAAAAATGCGACAAAAATCGGGTGGGGTTTGGTCGGTTGGCTTTTGTATTCCGGGTGGCCCTGGGTGCCGAAATAAAATGGATGCCTGTCCTTTGGCAGTTCAATAATCTCGCAGAGATTTTCGACAACGGAGCGGGCCGAAATGATCAAGCCGTGCCTCTCAAAGTCCTTGACATACTTGTCGTTAAATTCATAACGGTGGCGGTGCCGTTCGGAAGTATCGATTTTTCCGTAGATTTCATAAGCGCGGGTGCCTTTCTTTACTCGGGCGTCCCACGTCCCCAATCTCATCGTTCCGCCGTATGCCCGTCTGTCCATATATTTTTTTTGCGCCGGCATGAGGTGAATTACCTGGTGTTTGGTAGCTTTATTCTTTTCTTCGGTGTCGGCGTCCGGCCAACCGATCACGTCGCGGGCAAAAGAGATAACGGCGTGTTGCAAACCATAACACAAACCCAAATAGGGAATTTTTTTGTCGCGCGCGTAACCAGCCGCGGCAATCATTCCCTCCGCTCCTCTTTCTCCCCAGCCGATGGGAACAATAATTCCGTCTGGTCGCCCGATCATCTCGCCGCCTTTTCTTTCAACCGACTCGGCGTCGATCCACTTGGTTTCCAGATTGACTCCCACTTTCCACGATGCATGATCCAACGCGTCAAATAGGGCAGCGTAAGAATCGCGTAGCTGATAGTTTCCGGTGCCAAAATACTTGCCGACGATGGCTATTTTGATTGTTTTGGCCTTTTTTGAGTAAATGCCGTCGATGAATTTTTTCCACGTCGTAAGATTTGGCTTTTTAAAAGATAGTTTCAGCCTCTTTAAAATTTTTTCGTTCAATTTTTGATCTTCAAGAACCAATGGAACTTCGTACGGGCTTTTGACGTCGGGCGCAGATATGATATTTTCACTATGGACATTACAGAACAAGGCAAATCGCTCGCGCCGTCTTTCATCCATATATTGTTCGCTTCTGGCGACGATAAAGTCCGGTTGTATTCCCAAAGAATTTAGAGTCCTGACAGAAAGCTGGGTTGGTTTTGTCTTCGGTTCCCCCAAATGACGAGGTGTTGGAACATAGGAAACGTGAATATGGGCGACGTCGTCAGGATGTTTTAAAGTCAACAATCGGGACGCCTCATAGTAAAAAACATTTTGGTATTCTCCGGCGGTGCCGCCCAACTCGATGACGACGATATCGGCTTTTTTGAGGCGACCCAAATTATTGATTCTCTGGATAATTTCATTCGTGACATGGGGAATGGCCTCGACGTCCTCGCCGTCGTATTCAAACCGTCTTTCCCTCTCGATGACGGTCTTGTAAATCTCTCCCATGGTGACGAAATTGTCTCTCCCCATTTCTTCTCCTAAAAATTTTTCGTAGGTGCCGATATCCATGTCGGCTTCGGTTCCGTCTTCGCACAAAAAGGGATCGCCGTGTTCGATAGGGTTGATAGTTCCGGCGTCGAGGTTCAGGTAGTTTTCAAATTTGATCGGAGCAACGCGGTAGCCGGACCCCTTCAGGAGGAAGGCGATGGATGCGGCTGTGATTCCCTTGCCGATTCCCGAAATTACGCCTCCGGAAATGAAAATATATTTCATGTTTTTAAATCTCCAAATCGCCACGTCGAAAAATCACACTTCGGATAGTTGCTGCAACCGTAAAATCTTTTCTTGGTTTTCGTATATCTTACCACAATTTCTCCTCCGCATTTGGGACATTTTTTGCCTTTCACGGTTTTTTGAATTGATTTTGTATAGCGGCATTTCGGGTAATTTGAACAGGCAATAAACTTGCCAAATCTTGAAAATTTGTTCACCAAAGCGCTTCCGCATTCAGGGCAAGTTCCGATGAATGTATCCTCGATATGAATCGGGCTCACGTCGCTTTTTTTATTTTCTAGCTGTATTTTAAAGGGATTAAAAAAATCCGTTAAAATCTGGATAAAGTCTTTTTTGTCCTCGGCCACTTCGTCCAGCGAGTCTTCCATTTTGGCGGTAAATTCCAAATTAAAAATTTCCGGAAAAGAAGCTGACAAGTAATCACAGACTGCCGTTCCCAGACCGGTCGGGATAAAGTATCGCCCATCTTTTTCCACGTAATTTTTTTCCTGGATTAAGGACAGAATCGGCGCGTACGTTGATGGGCGTCCGATCCCCTTTTCCTCGAGAGCTCTAATGAGAGAGGCCTCGTTAAAACGGGGAGGCGGTTTGGTTTGGAGAAGTTCCTCGGTAAGCTCTGCAAGCGAGATTTTTTCTCCTTCTAAAAGTTGAGGTTTAGTCATATTGGCTTCAACAAACTTCGGATTTAACAATTTGAAGAATCCGTCGAACAAAACCTGTTCGGTTTCGCTTTGAAACAAATATCCTTTGGAACCCGTAATTTTTATTTTTATCGAATTTATCTCGGCCTCTTTCATTTGGCAGGCGACGGCACGGGTAAAAATTAAGGAGTAGAGTTTGGAACTGACAGAATCCAGCTTGCGTTTTGTTTTCGGGCGGGGCTCCAGACGAGTGGGCCTGATGGCTTCGTGGGCCTCCTGTGCCATCCTGGAGCGGGTTTTAAAAAACCTGGGCTTTTCCAGGGCGTATTCGGCGCCATAGGTTTTGCCGATGTAGTCCTTGGCCTTAAAGACAAAAGAGGTTGACAAATTAAAAGAGTCGGTGCGGTGGTAAGTAATCAAGCCGCGTTCGTACAGGCCCTGGGCGATTCTCATCGTCATCTTGGACGAAAAGCCGAATTTATAGAATGCGTCCTGCTGAAGGAGAGAGGTAGTAAAGGGCGGCGGCGGGTAGCGTTTTACCTGTTCCTCTTCGATTTTTGATACCGTGTATTCGTCGGCGTTCAGATCTTGCTTCAGGCTTTCGACATTGTCTTTGTTGATTGAAGTTTTAGTATAGGTATAGTCGCCCGAAAAAAGGACGAGGGTATTTTTTTGTTCGTAAGGAATATCGTTTAATGAAATCAGTTTTGCTTTTACATCGGAAAACAACCCATAAAGCTGATAATAATCCTCGACCTTGAATTTTTTAATTTCTTTTTCGCGCTCGACTATCAATCTTAAAGCGACAGTTTGCACCCGGCCGGCCGACAACCAATTTTTTCCTGTTTTTTTCCACAAAAGAGGCGACAGTTCGTATCCGACGATTCGGTCTAGAATGCGCCGGCTTTGCTGGGCTTTAACAAGGTTAAGCCTTAAAGAAGTAGGATGTTCTAAAGCCTCTTTTAGAGCAGACGAAGTAATTTCGTGAAAAACGATTCTTTTTAAACCGTCCTCATTTAATTCTATCGTCGGCCAATTTTCTTTTATTTTATTGAGAATGTAAGCGACGTGGTATGAAATCGATTCACCTTCCCGGTCCAAGTCTGTCGCGAGAATTATTTCCTTATGGTCTTTTGCCAATTTTAATAGTTGGTCAACCACTTTTTGCTTATTTTTGACAATTTCGTAGTCGGGCTTGAAACTGTTATCGTAGTCTATGGCAATTTTGTTGACTGGTAGGTCGCGGAAGTGTCCGAGAGTCGCGAAAACATAATAGTCTTTTCCCTCTAGAATCCGATTAAACGTTCGTGCTTTAGTTGGGGACTCGACAATAATCAATGCCATATTGTGTAATTATACAAGCTTGTGTTTTTTACGCTTGAGAAGTTTTGAATCTACCACCGCCCGCCTCAAAGTAGCCAAGGCTTGGTTTTTTTCAGCTTCGTTTTTGCTGGTTTTAATAATGTTTTTTGCCTCCTCAACGGCTTCTTTAATCAAATTTTCGTCAATTTCACTCTGTCCATAAGCGCGCGAAACTAAAACGACGATTTTTTCTCCGTCGGTTTGAACGTAGCCGCCACCAATTCCTAAGAGTTCTTCGCCCTTCTCTTTTTTCACCTTGACGATTCCCTCAACGAGTAGCGAAAACAAATTGACGTGGCGGGGTAATATTGTGATTTCCCCTTGAGAGGTTGGCACGGTCACGGAAAAAACCTCTTCCTCCTTGACGACCTTTTTTGGAGTTATAATCTTTAATTTAAGAGTGTCCATATCTGTGTTTAAAACCCGCAGGTACCTATTTTGAGGGAACGTTCGTTTGCAAGCGCAGCGGTTCCCGATAAATACGGTATCGAGGGTTTATTAATATTATTTAACTTCGCTTATATCCCCCACCATGTAAAAACTCATTTCGTTTTTCGAGTCGTGCTTGCCTTCGAGGATTTCTTTAAAGCCTTTGACGGTGTCTTCTATTTTTACGTATTTGCCTGGGCGTCCGGTAAAGGGCTCGGCGACAGCCATAGGTTGGGTGAGAAATCTTTGGATCTTTCGTGCCCTCCCGACGATGAGTTTATCTTCGTCCGATAGCTCTTCCATTCCCAAAATCGCGATGATATCCTGAAGGTCCTTATACCTTTGAAGAGTTTTTAGGACATCTCGGGCAACCCGGTAGTGCTCAATGCCTACAATGTCCTCGTCGAGTGCCCTGGAAGTCGAGGACAACGGGTCAATTGCCGGATAAAGTCCTTGTTCAGAGAGGGCGCGCTCGAGCGCGATTGAGGCGTCCAAATGGGCGAATGTCGTAACCGGAGCCGGGTCGGTGTAATCGTCGGCCGGAACATAAACCGCCTGCATCGAGGTAATTGAACCTTTTTTGGTTGAGGTAATTCTCTCCTGAAGCGCGGCCATTTCGGACGCGAGCGTCGGCTGGTATCCGACTGCCGAGGGAATTCTCCCTAAAAGCGCCGAAACCTCGCTTCCTGCCTGGGCAAATCGGAAGATATTATCAATAAAAAGCAAAACGTCCATCTTTTTTTCGTCGCGGAAGTACTCGGCCATCGTGACTCCGGTCAGAGCCACTCTAAGGCGGTTTCCGGGAGGTTCGTTCATCTGGCCGAAGACCAGGGTGGTTTTGTCCAACACCTTAGTTTCCTTCATTTCAAGATAAAGGTCGTTTCCTTCCCGAGTTCTCTCCCCCACGCCGGTAAAAACAGATACTCCAGAATGTTCTTTGGCAACGTTGTGGATCATTTCTTGAATTAAAACCGTCTTCCCTACTCCGGCGCCTCCGAAGATGGCGACCTTTCCTCCTTTGACAAAAGGGGCGATTAAGTCGATCACTTTAATTCCTGTTTCAAATAACTCCTGCTTGACCGATTGGTCGATCAGGGGCGGAGCTTCTTTATGAATCGAGGATGATTTAGATGTTTTTACCTTGGGCCCGTTATCAATCGTTTCTCCTAGTACGTTAAACATTCTTCCCAGGCTCTGTGTTCCGACCGGAACCGAGATCGCTTTCCCGGTGTTGACAACCTTCATTCCCCGAGAAACTCCAAAAACATTGTCCATGGCGACGCACCTGACTCTTCCTTCCTCGAGAATGGCTTCTACTTCAAGTGTTAAATTGTTTTTTTCTACCCGCAACGCGTCATAAATCCTTGGAGTTTTGTTAACGGGAAACTCGACGTCGATGACAACACCCCTGATGGCAACAATTTTTCCTTCCGTCATATTTTTTGGCCTTAATTTTTAATATTAAACTTCGACCGACTCTTTTGCGGTCACCATATCCAACAACTCGTTGGTAATTTTTTCCTGCCTGATCCGATTCCTTAATAGCGTCAAATTATAGATAACGTTTTCGGCGTTTTCCGTTGCGTTTTTCATCGCAATCATTCGGGAAGAATGTTCGCCGGCCTCGCCTTGAATGAGACAGTTCCTGATTTTTTCTTCAACATAGCTTCTTAAGAGCTGGTCGATTAACTCTTGGGGGGACGGTTCGATTACGAACTCTCTCCGGGCCGATAACTCGATATTTTCCTCCGATTCGACTTTATATGTCACCGGTAAGATTACTTCCTTGACCGGTTCGTTCGTCAGCGTAGAGATAAATTTGTTGTAGAAAATGTTAACTTTGGAATATTGATTTTTGAGAAAACCGTCAACCGCCAGTTTGAATATGGCGGAAACATCGTTGATAGCCGTTTGACCGTGAGAAAAGTCGGCGGAGATCGCGGCGCCAATTTTGTTTAAAAACAAAGCGCCCTTTTTTCCGATAACAATGAAGTCGTTATTCTCCAGCTGCGTATTTTTAATTACAAACCGGAAAAGATTGAAATTGTAGGCACCGCAAAGACCTTTATTGGTTGAAACGACGATTGATAGCTCTCTTTTTATTTCCGGCGCCGGATTGATAAGAAGCGGCGATGCGCTGATGTCGGCTTTCGCGGTAATTTCTTTGATGATTCCGTCGATTGCTTCCTGATATGGCCTGACATCGAGCGCTGCGGTCTGGGCCTTTTTCATTTTAATCACCGAAACCATTTCCATGGCGCCGGTAATTTTTTTTACGTTGGCGATAGATTTTATCTTTTTTCTAACGGACCGGATATTCATATGAACCTTTTTAAATTAAAGTCGATAATTTTTTTTAACTCTTTTCCCGTGGAATCAGCGATTTCCGTACCTTTTTCAATGATTGTTATCAATTTTCTTCCCCGGCCATTGAGATCCTCCAAGAATTTTTCCTCAAACTCGGGAATTTTGTCGAGGGGGAGAAGGTCAAGATAGCCTTGCGAGGTGGCCCATATCATTACCACCTCCGAAGCTAACGAATAAGGATTATTTTTCTTTTGCTTCAAGACTTGGGTAATCTTGGCACCACGGTTTAATAGTTTTCTGGTGGCTTCGTCGAGTTCGCTTTCGAATTGGGAGAAGGCGGCCAGTTCGCGGTATTGCGCCAAATCTAGTTTTAATTTCCCGGCGACGCTCTTCATTAATTTTGTCTGGGCATTGCCGCCGACGCGCGACACCGACAAGCCAATATTGAGGGCGGGTCGAATCCCGGCATTAAAAAGATCGACGTCGAGAATAATCTGGCCGTCGGTGATGGAAATTACGTTGGTCGGAATATACGCGGAAACATCCCCTTCCAGAGTTTCAATGATAGGCAGCCCGGTAATTGACCCTCCTCCGTATTTTTTGTCCATCCGGCAGGATCGCTCCAAAAGGCGGGAGTGAAGATAAAACACGTCGCCCGGATAAGCCTCGCGGCCCGCCGGTCGGCGCAAAATAAGGGAAATCTGACGATAGGCCCAGGCATGCTTGGTCAAGTCGTCATAAACGACAAGGACATCTCTCCCTTTGTCCATAAAATATTCAGCAATTGCCGTTGCCGCGTAAGGCGCCAAATATTGCATAGCGACCGAGTCGGAGGACCCAGAGGAAACGATCACGGTGTAATCCATAGCGCCCTTTTTCGTCAGCAAGGAAATCGTTTGGGCCACTTTAGAATTCTTTTGGCCGACGGCGCAATAAATACAAATAACATCCTGTCCTTTTTGATTGATAATGGTGTCAATTGCTATAGTTGTTTTTCCGGTTCCTCGATCGCCAATAATGAGTTCGCGCTGACCCCGGCCAATCGGTATCAGAGCATCGATTGCCTTGATTCCAGTTTGGAGGGGTACCTTAACGGGCGTTCTTTCAACCACGCCCGAAGCTTTTCGTTCCAGTTGGTATCTTTTATCCTGTTTTATCTTTCCTTTACCATCAAGTGGTTCACCAATGGAATCAACTACGCGGCCGACAATCGAAGACGATACCGGTATCGATAAGGTGATACCGAGTGCTTTGGCGCTGTCCCCGGCTGCAATCCCCAAGT
>MGAT01000021.1:19319-19550 GCA_001789855.1 Candidatus Roizmanbacteria bacterium RIFCSPLOWO2_01_FULL_44_13
GACGTAGCCGACTGTTTTATTCTTGAATTCGACCAATTCGCCGTAACTGATGTTGTCCAATCCCTCAATCACCACCACTCCGTCTTTGACTTCAACGACAGTTCCAAACTCAGTAGTTTTTACCTTTGCTTTTGTCTGCTTTGCTAACTCGAGCTCGATCTCTTTTAAGTATTTATCAATCAATTCCATAGATTAATTTTTTGAAATTTTGTAACTGTCCTTGAAGAGATA
>MGAT01000022.1:0-776 GCA_001789855.1 Candidatus Roizmanbacteria bacterium RIFCSPLOWO2_01_FULL_44_13
CCCAAACGCTAACTTCCGTTGTTACTTTGTATTTTGAGAAAAGGTAAGTTCGAGACTCACAATAGAATTAGCAGGCATTATTATTAACCGATCTGCAGTTAGTCTGATTTCCCCATTTAAAGAAGTTAGATTAAGAATGTTTTCCGTTCTTCCATCGAGATATGTTTTTTTCAGATTATATGTTCCCGCCTCTAAGTTTTTGAAAACGACCGGAACCGCCTCGGTATTCCGCCCGGCGTCGTCGTAATTCGTCAAAACCAAGGCGACCTTTTCCGGTGTCTTGGCGGCCAGGGCGCTGACATAGGTGCCTTCTCCCTGGACAAAAATCAGATTGCCCTCTAGGTTATTAATCATTTGTAAAGCGTAATAGCGGGGTTTTTTGTTGCCGGCGGAATCCAAAATTCCCCAGGAGGGCGACGGGCCGTCTTTGACCTCGAAAAGAAAGGCCGCTTCCAGATTGGCGGTGATAAAGTTGCGGATTGAGGCGAGGGTATGGGCGGCGCCAACCGCGGTGTCGGCAATTGGATTTTTTTCCGAGTCATAACCCCATTCGGAAATAATCTTCGGAAGGTTTTCGTATCTGTCATAGTCTGGCGACTCGCCCAGCCATTTATTTAGGTTGATAATGTCCCGGGTGTAGTCGTCAGCGCGCTTGGAATAGTGGTGCCAACTGATGAAATCGAGGCGTAGATTGTTTTTTGCGACGTAGTTTAGGAATTGCTGGATCCAATTTTTGTAAAGCGCGGTTGTTACCGGACCCCCGATTTTGAAAGGAA
>MGAT01000022.1:813-928 GCA_001789855.1 Candidatus Roizmanbacteria bacterium RIFCSPLOWO2_01_FULL_44_13
GAAGTATAAATCGCTGTAGCTTTTGCCGCCGGATTGGTAGCGCCATTTGCCAAAAGTTTCCAAGTCCGGCTCGTTCCAAACTTCATAATACAAATCGGTCTTCCAAAAATCGTAT
>MGAT01000022.1:952-3183 GCA_001789855.1 Candidatus Roizmanbacteria bacterium RIFCSPLOWO2_01_FULL_44_13
GCGCGCCCGCTATAATGCTCGATGGTTTTTTGGACGAGGAGACTCCATTCCGGCCAGCTTTTTGGCTTTCCTATTAAAGATCCGTCGTCCGCCATCGTCGGGGGCATGTAGCCCAAGGAAAAAAAAGGCTTGGCTCCGGCGTGGTAGATGTCGCAAACCGTCAAATCCAGTTTGTCGAAGTTAAAAATCAGGCTTCCGGTATGGTCACGCGAGACGACGTCATAAAAATCGTAGATGTGGTCGATCCTGATAAAGCGCGGGTAGAGTTCTGCGATCTGGGGGATGACCGGCTCCAACATCCGGACGCCGGACTCCTCGCCTCCCTGGGCGAGCGCCTTCCAGCGGTCCGGAAACGGGCCAGAGGTTTTTAAAACGTCAACGACGATGTCGGCTTTGACGGCGAACGCGCGGGGAAGATAGGTAAATAAAATAAAAAATATCGGAATTGAAATAACAAAAAGAAAAAGCAGTAAAATTATTCGTTTGATTTTCATATTTTATTTATTAACTACGTTTATCGGTGAACCCTGGAGAATAGAAATGATTGTTTCGGTGACTATCCTGGCTGTGTTCCTTAAGGTCCCTAAAGTATAGTAAGCCTGCTCGGGAAAAACAGCCACGTTTCCCTTAAAATCGGTGGTTTTTGTTTTTTCACTTTCAAAAGCGAAGCCACCCAATTTATTTTTTTCCACTTGCTTAAAGATTAAATCTACGTCAAAAACATGGGTGTCCGACGTACTGACGATTACGGCTTTATTATTGAGTCGAGAAATTAGGTTTTTATTTAAAAATCCTTTGAGTTCGGGCGCGGTAGCTATTGTATTGAAAATAACGTCGGCTTTGGAAAATAATTCCTCGAGGGAAATGGATTTAAAAGGAATGTTTCTATTCGATCTGTTCCAATAATAAACTTCCATACCCAGGCCGCGGCAAAGTTCGGCTACCCGGGTGCCAATTTTACCCAAACCGATTATTCCAGCCTTTAGTCCCTTTGCTTCTTCGTTGGTAAAGTTGTCATAATCCATTGCCCAATTATTTTTGACAATTAGCGGGGTCTTGCGCAAAAGTGAAAACATCATATAAATATTAAATTCGGCAACCGCTTCGGTTGATTTGCCCGGAGTATTGGTAACTGTAATTCCTATCTCGGAAAGCGCCTTCCCGTCAACCCAACTGTATGAGGTCGTCGTCAAGCAGAGAGCCTTTAGGCCCTTCATTCTTTTGACTCTCTCCACCGGAAAGGCGCCCCAGCTGTCTTTTAAGTATGTAGGGTCAACCGCTAAAATGTATTTTTCTTCCTGAAAGAGTTCTTTAATTTTTTCGAGATCAATGTTTTTTCCTTCGATAAATTTCAAGTTGTGCTCTGTGAATTTTCCTAATTGTTCTTCCGTGAAAAACCTTTTTGGGAAAATAATATAGATGTTCATCGCTTTTATTTTACTCCAACGGTCAAACGAGCAACACGGAAATAGTAATTCCAATTATTCCAAGGATGCCCCAAACCGACATCTGTTGGCCAAAAAGAAGTACTCCGGCCAAATAGACGCAAACCGGTTCGGATAAAAGCAGCAGACTAGTCGTAAATGATTTCAGGCGTGCGGCGCCGAAATACATTAATGAAATCGGTAAGACCGAACTGACGGTCCCAAGACCTATTAAAGAAGTCCATTCGTAAAGAGAAAAATTGAGGCGGAAAGATGGATTAAAAAGAGGAATATTTAGTAATTGAAGCGTCGCTCCCAATAGCATCAATAAAGGAATGGCAAAAAACCAGCTTCCGAATAAAATAGTAAAGGGGTTTAGCTTTAGATCCTTTTTTATTTTCGTTCCCCATACGATAACCCCGGCGAAGGCAAAAGAGTTTAGCCAGGCTAAAAAATCGCCCAGACTGATTTTTGTCAGGTCGGAGACGGTCCAAAGCTCCATTAAAACTGCTATCGAAATTAACGATAGGAAAACGGCGAATATGTTTTTGAACGTTGGAAGATCTTTAAATATAAAGTAAGCTAAAATTACCACCGCCAAAGGGTAGGAGTAGTTCAAGGCAACTGCCTTGGCAATAGGGGAACCAAGATAAATCGAGGCGGCAAATGTTGTAAATCCAAAAACAAATAGAAATCCATTCAAAAGCAAATATTTTATGATTTTTTGATTGAATTTTATTTCTTTTCTGAAAAAAACCACCGCGATAAGAAGAGCGGTTATAAAGCCAATTAAGAGGCGCCAAAATA
>MGAT01000022.1:3229-4202 GCA_001789855.1 Candidatus Roizmanbacteria bacterium RIFCSPLOWO2_01_FULL_44_13
GATTGCCAATGTCGACCAGCTGATGCCCGCCGATAAAACTAATAGATGGTATTTAAATTGGGAAACTAACATTTCCCTAAATTATATAATATTGAGTTATGCCGACAAGAATCGATATATTCAGAAAAACGCTAAACCAAAAAAATATCGATGCTTTTTTGGTATCTGATTTCTACAACATCCTTTACCTTTCGGGGTTCAAAACTTTAGTCGACGACGAGAGGGAGGCGTGGTTTCTAGTCACGAAAAATAACGTTTATCTATTTACCGATGGCCGATACAGAGCCCCAAGCAATATTTTGAGATTAATCACCCCCGAGCATAGATTGACTCAACATCTGAAAGAAATTATCGAAAAAGAGGGCATCAAAACCCTTGGAATTGAGGGCGACGACTTAAAATTCTCTGAATATCAGGCGTTTAAAAATAATCTAAAAGCCGCCAAGATAATTACGACGGAGCGCCTTATAATAGCGCAAAGGCAAATAAAAGACGCCGACGAAATCGAAAAAATAAAAGAAGCTTGCAAAATTATTGATAGGTGTTTAACAGAACTAAGGCAGGAGATAAAAGTTGGGGCGGGAGAAAAAGAGATCGCTTTTAAAATCGAGTTTTGGCTGAAAAATAAGGGATATGCCCAAGCTTTTGATCCGATCGTCGCCGTGGACAAAAATTCGGCTGTTCCGCATTATGATACAAAAAGTGGCAACAACATAAAGATAAAAAATAGTTCAATTATTCTCATCGATGCCGGCGCAAGGGTAAAAGACTATAATTCGGACATTACCAGGATGTTTTTTGTCGGTAAACCGAAAACAGAAATGCTTAACGCTTATAACCAACTTCTTGACATCCAGGCCAAGGCGGTTGAAAAACTAAATAAAGAAAAATTCTTTAAAAATATTGACTCTTTTTGCCGTCAACAATTAAGCGTGGCCGGTTTTCCTAGTTACTCTCATTCCACCGGCCACGG
>MGAT01000022.1:4218-5316 GCA_001789855.1 Candidatus Roizmanbacteria bacterium RIFCSPLOWO2_01_FULL_44_13
ATCGGCCTCCAGGTCCACGAGTATCCGAAGCTGTCGGCTATTTCGGAGGACAGAATCACACCCAATCAAGTGGTGACGGTTGAACCGGGAATATATTTTTCAGGTAGGTGGGGAATGAGAATCGAGGATACGGTTTTAATAAAAGAGGAAGGAGTGGAGGCGCTTACGAAATTTCCCTCTTCATTTCCATCGTTTTAGCCGCTTCTTTCTTTTTCGGCCGATTCACTTCAACTTTTTCGCTTTGTTCCTCCAGCCTGTCGGCAATTTCTTTTTCCTTTAATCCAAGGCTTTTAACTTCTTTGGCGGCCTCGATTTTGGCCTTGAGATAGGTTACCAGTTGCTCGCCGGACAAGTTATTGACCAAAAATATCGGCAGGATAAAGCCGACCTCGTCGAGAGCCTGCTCCTGCAAGTTTTTATCCTCCGATAACAACTTGTTGAGCGTGTTGGTAATTAAAACAATGTCTTGATCCACCCATTCCGCCCTGGTTTTTAAGTTTTCGGCGGGAGGAATCTCGCCTTTTTCGTAGTGCTCCACCCACATTTTTTTTACCTGCTCGTATTCGTCGATTGTCACCTGTGGCGAAACCGGCGTTACGTCTTCGATGTTTTTGTCCGCTTCTGTCAATACCGGTTTTTGGGCGGCGGCCACTTTTTTTACATCCGCAGCTTCAAGATTTTGTTTGGCGGCAATCTCTTCGGCTAATTTTGTATCTGTTACCGCGTCAGAAAACTCTTTAATGACATTGATAACTTTTTCGCGCTCTATTTTCGTCTGGCTGGCAATTTTTTCGGCGATTTGGGGCGCCGGTTCTTTCAGGTTTTGGCTGAAAAGGGTCAATACTTCGCTTACTTTTTCCGGAATTAGCGCCGTCTTGGCGGCAATCAAAGTAGTCAAGTCATGATTGGCCGCTCCGTAATTAAACATCGATGAGGAAACCAGTTCTATTTTCTCTTTCGGGATCTTAATCTTTATGGAAATGATGTGGGTAATGGCGTTGGCGCGAGGCAGAGTTTTCATAATTGATTGTTTTTGCTCCAATGCGTGTGGTCGAGAATACATAAAGCTGTTTAGGACCTGGCGGGCGATCGGATCGG
>MGAT01000022.1:5341-6872 GCA_001789855.1 Candidatus Roizmanbacteria bacterium RIFCSPLOWO2_01_FULL_44_13
TCGCTCCGCAAATTCATATAGCGGAGTCTTTCGTTGGCGGTTTCGGCCTGGGAGGGATTTTTCAGATAGTTGATATTCTTATTGACGGTTTGGTTGGTGGTTTTGTTAGTCTCGAAGTTGGCGATTTGGGTCAGGTTGCCGGCGCGGAGATTTAGGGACTGGACGATTTCTTCTGTCCTTGATTTTTTAATTTCTTCCGTCGTTTCAATTTTTCTCGCCACTTCGCTCGTGATTTCGCGCGCCACACCAAACGATGCCGTCTGCGAAGGCGCGACGGGGCTCGGTGCTGGTTGTCCGCCGCGCAGATTATTTAAATTCGCCAACATCATATTTTTAATCGCGTTGATGCCGTCGCAACAATAGTCGGCAAAGGTGCGCAGTAAAAACCAGGGAAATATTGTTACTGTCCAAAGCATAAGCAGGCTGATTACGTATTGAACAAAAGTATCCACATAGTTTCCATTGTTGGCGGCGGAACCTATTCGTTGGCCGGGCCCGCCATATAGAATGGTAATTGCTGTCGGGTAAACATATCCTGCAGCAGAATTGGCGCGAGAAAAGTCAAAAAGGAAAGGAATTCCCAACTTCCAAATTGTCGCGGTCGCCCCCAAAAACAGTGCCAAAAGCGGCCCATAAAACACCCATTGAAAAAATACCCTCACCCACGTCCAGCCGACATTCTTGAGTGAATTGAAAAACATAAGGATCGCCAAAAAGGGCGACGCAAAAAGCAAAAACCAAAGAATGATTTTGCGCACGAGAAGTGCCCCGCCCATTAGATAATAACTTAGGTTGGTTGCTTTCAGTATCCAAAGTTCTGTTCTGGCCGCTTCCTGAACATGGATATTCAAATCCCGACAGCCTATCACTTTAACATAGTTGCTTTCTTGACTGATTCCGCCGGCAAAATAAATATTGAACAAGTCGTTCCCGCCGAGGTTCTCGACAAAGAACTTCATAAAAATTTCCGATAGTTGGACGACAATAACAATTACCGTCGCAGAAAAGGAAATGTAAAGGAGGCCGAGGAGAATTTTTGTAATCGAAGGCCAAACCTTGACGTCGGTGGCGAAGCTGGTGCGCTGGCCGATAATAATTGCTAGTCCAAACAGAGCGGCGGACAAAATCGTGAAAAAGAAAGCCGTGTTTCTGGTCGTTCCCCAAATTTGGTATAAAACCGGATGGTTGTCGATCGCGCTGTGACTCATTATCCAGGAAATAAATTGACGGGCCCTTTCATTGGCCTGTCCTTGAGCAATTACATTTTCATCCTCGATCCATAAATGATTATTGGCGGGATTTTTTTTAAACTCTTCGTAAGAATAAACGCATTTTTCTTTCCCGCCTTGCTGTTCATAAATCGCGCTCAATTCCGGTAAACAAACGCCCCGTGTCCCGTTCTCATCGGAACACAATAAATATGGCTGTTCTAAAGGAACGGTTTCTTGAGCCAAAACAAAATTATTGCCAATAAAAAACCCGGCCAACAAAAAAAGAGCCAATGTCAGGAGAGCCTTTTTCATATCTTTTT
>MGAT01000022.1:6997-7344 GCA_001789855.1 Candidatus Roizmanbacteria bacterium RIFCSPLOWO2_01_FULL_44_13
TGGTTGTCTGTCGAGATCGTCGTAAAGGTGTCGCCGGCGGCAGCGGAAACAAATTCCAAATATTGGGTGTCGTGGGTCATTCCGATCGAGGTCGAGGTTAGAGACGTGCCTTCTGTGTCCACGTTGATGGTGAATTGGACCTCTTCTCCCCGCACCAACGCTTCGGCGGGGGCAATCAAATCAAAGGTCAAAGCGTAGGTTGGCCGCGGAAAAAATAAAAGAAAACTAAAGAATAAAATGATTAACGATAAAGTCTTTTTCATATTAAATTAATAGTACTTGAGTTTTTATTGTTTCTCAACATTGAAAAGGGGGCCGACGATCTGGATATTGGCTGGCGCCCTCAA
>MGAT01000023.1:0-5073 GCA_001789855.1 Candidatus Roizmanbacteria bacterium RIFCSPLOWO2_01_FULL_44_13
ATCGGCCAGTAAGGCGGGGACAGATGCAACCACCTGATCATATAGATGACGAGAATGTGGATGAAATACAAAGGATAAGAATTTATGCTCAAGAAATATAATAGGCGGTCAAACTTGAAGACGGCAAACACATTTTTTTCGGACAGCCAATGGAGAATGATTACCCAAAAGACGCCAAAAGACAAGTGATATAAGGTGGGCGGGTATTTATTTTCATAATGAGTCAGGTTGTGGCCGATATTAATCTCCACTTGTCTTAAGATAAAAAATAAAACCAGTGACAATATTGCGGTAAGAAAAAGCTTCTTTGTTTTGTTGGCGTTTTCAATAAAAAACGTCGTGAAAAACATGTAGGACAACCACGGTAGCCAAAGGATGACGCGGAAAGGGATCGGTTTGGCAAAGATGAAGTAAAAACTGGAGGCGACGCTTAAGGCAAAAATCCCCCAATAAATAATTTTGTGCCTTTTTAAATACCAAATCACAGGCATCAAGAAAGTGAAATACACGAAAACTAGGACGAGCCAGTTAAAACTGCCGCCGTACAAAAAGAAGTTGGCGAGAAAAAAATTCGAATTGAAATGGTTTTTGTCAAAGAAAAAAGCCAGGAAAAAATAAGCCGCCAAGAAAACGTAGTAGGGGAGAAGGAGGCGGGTGAGTCTTTTCTTGAAAAACGGAATAAGGTATTCCTTTTTTATTTCTTTTGTCTTGAGGAAAAATAGATAAAACGAGGAAAAGAAAAAAACCGGTACCGCCCACTGGAGATTGTCCCAGATTAGAAGAGTTGTTTTGTTCCGCAGGTAGTATGAGGCAGCGTGGATGACTATCATGGCGAACATCGCCAGTCCCCGGAGATTGTCGATGGTTTTGTCTCTGTTCATGCTCTATCCTTTATATAGAGAGATGTGATTTTCTTCATTTTGTCCTTTACCGCCCGGGATATGTCAACTCGGGTCGCGTTGGCCAAAATTATCGTTGAAATAATGATGTCGGCGAATTCCTCGTAGAGATTTTTCTTGTCGAACTTTAGCAATTTGCTTTTTCGCTGAAGAGACAATACCGATAGAATGTCGTTCGACAACTCTCCTACTTCTTCCGATAGTTTGACCGTTTTGGCAAGAATATCCTTTTCTTTCTTTGTCATGCTTTCGAAGGGAATCCTCAAATCGAGCTCTTTCGACTGGAGGAGTTTTTGGAGTTCTTTCAAGCTGAAGGGTTTGTTGTCCATATCTTAAGCTTTCTTAGACTGGTAGCGTTTTAGGTCGGCGTCAACCATCATTTTTACCAATTCTTTGAAGGTAGTTTTCGTTTTCCATCCCAGTTTTTTCATCGCCTTGGCCGGGCGGGCTTTCAAGTTGGGCACTTCGGCCGGCCTCTTGAATCGGGCATCAATCACTACGTGCTTTTCCCAATCGGCAACTCCGGCAACTTTGAAAGCTTCTATAACAAAGTCCTTGACCGAATGGTTTTCTCCAGTGCCGACAACGTAGTCGTCGCCCTGCGGTTGCTGCAACATTAAATACATCGATTCGACATAATCCCCGGCAAAACCCCAGTCGCGTCGGGCGTCGAGGTTGCCGAGGTACAATTTATCACTCAGGCCCAGTTTTATTTTCGCCACGGCGTCGGTAATCTTCCTCGTGACAAACTGGATGCCCCTGATAGGGGACTCGTGGTTGAAGAGAATACCGTTGGCGGTAAACAAGCCATAGGATTCGCGGAAATTGACCGTCATCCAATAGGCATAAACTTTCGAAATTCCGTAGGGCGAGCGGGGGTGAAAGTTCGTGTTTTCATCCTGATAGTCGCCGTCTGAAGCCAAGCCAAACATTTCGCTCGTCGAGGCCTGATAAAACCGGGAGGTAGGCGAAAAAAGCTTGATGGCGTTTAATAGATAAAGGACGCCCAAGGCGTTGACCTCCGTCGTCACTTTCGCCTGCTGCCAGCTGCCGCCGACGAAAGATTGGGCGGCCAGGTTATAGACTTCGTCCGGTTGGGTCGCCTTTATAACATGGAGGAGGGAAGACTCGTCGGACATATCGCCTTCAATAAACTCTATTTTTTTTGTCACACTGAGGTAGTCGAGGTTGTCGAACGTCGGATTGGAATATCGCCTCATTAAGCCGTAAACTTTATATCCTTTTTCAAGAAGCGATTTGGAAAGGTAAGAGCCGTCCTGGCCAAGAATTCCGGTTATCAAAGCTTTTTTTGCCATATAAAATTATAGCAGATACTAATTTTTAAAAGGTTCTCATTCTTACATAAAAGTCGCAAAGTTTTTCTGCGATTATTTTATTATCTTGTCCCTTCAAAATTGAATCTATTAATTTCTTATTATTGTCATCAAGAAAAGAAAATGATTTTTTAATAAAAGAGAGGCCGGTTTTCCGGTCATTTTTTGCCCAACAATATGAGGCTCGGTAAATGTTTGCTAAGGCGTCAACCTTACGGCTCTTATAAATATTACTCATATGTTCTTAAAAAATAATTTTACCAATTCTATAAATTTTTTCCTAATGGTCGGGTCTAATATCTCCAAACTATCATTTTTTAATATTGGTCTAATATTATATACCGCTGTTGCATCAATTTGTTTGGTTACAAAATTTATTCCTCCTCCCCACAAATCATTTATTTTCCCTCCTTTTTCGAGAAGCATAGCTTCAGCATCGGCGTGTAACTCTACTCCTACGACAACGGCTTTGTTTTCGATGTCGGCAGTTATTTTGACGTAATCACCATAAGTTTTTGATAGATCCGCAATTTCATCTTTTGTTAAAACAGAAGTTATCAGTTTCATGGTCTTTAAAACTATTATAATATAAGTTATGACAAAGATTACTGTTTTGGGTAGCGGCACGGCGGTTTCTTCTTTTTACAAACCGTTTGATTTCCGGGCGCCCCCCGGATACCTTCTCGAACACGATGGCAAACAATATTTAATCGAGTGCTCGGACGGAATGAGGGGCCGACTCGAAAAAATCAAGATCGACTACTTTAGTATTGATTCCATTTTCATCAGCCATTTCCACCCGGACCATTTCAGTATTCTTCCTTTTATCCAATCCATTTACGTGAGGACGCGCTGGGCAAATCAAAAAAAAGAAATCAATATCTACGGGCCGAAGGGGATGGAAAACAAATTGAGAACGTTTTGGGAAATGACCCATTTTAAAGGTTCGTATGACGAACGCATCGTTCCCTTTCTTAAAATTAATTTTTTTGAATTTGGCAACAAAAAAAAATTTATCCTCGAGAAAAATCTCTCTGTTACTTCCTTTTCCGTCCACCACGAATCGCGCCGGATGGATGCTTACGCGATGAGGTTTCAAATCGGGCAAAAAGTCTTTACCTACTCTGGAGACTGCGGTCCGTGCCAGGGGGTAAACGAAGCGGCCGAGGGAGCCGACCTACTAATTTCCGAGTGCTCGGCCGACATCGGCGTTGACCATAGCGAATACGGCCATTTCAACTCTTATCAGGTCGGGGCAATGGCGGCAAAGAGAAACGTCAAAACCCTGGTCCTGTCTCATCTGACCAATAAATATTCTCCAAGTGAACTGGTTGCCGACGTTCTCGAAAGTGGCTTCACCGGGGTCGTAAAAGCGGCGGAAGACCGCGATGTGCTACAATTAGAAAATGCTTGAAAGGATTCTTAATTTCGTCAAAAAGCCTACCAGCCGCAACATCATCGTCAACACCATTGGCAACTACCTGAATGTTTTTTTTGTGGCTTTGTTTGCCTTCATGCTGGTCCGCTTGATGAAGCCCGCCGAATACGGTGTGTTGAGTGTGCTTTTGGGTATCGCCTATGTTTTGGCCAATATTCTTGACTTTGGTACGACGGCGAGCATCTATTCCTATCTGCCGGCGATGATCGAAAAAAAAACAAAAAACCTCTATGTCTTTTTGAAGACGATTCTTTTCTACCAGACGGCGTTTTCCGCCGTGGTCATTTCCCTCCTTTTTATTTTCTTTCCCTATCTCGACCGGGTGTTTTTCAAAACCGGTGCCCCGGCGTGGGAACTCTACGTGACGACGTTTTCCGTTCTCTTTCTAATCTGGCAAAACTACGCTATCAATTCTTTAAACGCCGCCAAGCATTTTTTTAAATCCAACTTATTTCTGAATATTTCCAATTTGATAAAAACCGTTGTCCTTTTTGCCTTCATTCCTCTGAAAATGATTTCCGTCGGGTCGGTCATCTTCACCTTCGGTATCCTTGGGCCGGCAATTTTTTTCTTTCTACTTTTTTTTGACAAGAAATATGTCTTCCAACAAATCATCAGAGCCGCCGTTGATAAAAGGGAATTCCGCTTCACCTACACTTTGACTTTTTTTGTTGCTTCGCAGTTTTTTAATCTTGCCTTGAGGATGGATTTATTTTTGTTGTCGTTTTTCTTTTCGAAGTCTCCGGAGGTAGGGTACTACGGGCTGGCGCAGAAAATAATCCTGACTATCATCGCGTCTCTCGTTTCGATTACCCAGGTTTTGTCTCCTAATTTTTCAAGGATAAAAACCAAGTTGGAAATCTTTAAGGAATTGAGGCACGGATTATTATACCTACTCATCCCGGCCGCGCTCTTTGTCGTTCTTTTCTTTACTCCCGGCTGGGTATTTAATCTGTTTTTCACGGAGAACTTTTCCCAAACTGCCTCAATCACCCGCGCCTTAAGCTTGCCCTTCATTATTTACGTCTTCATGAATTTGCCGATGCTTTTTCTTCTCTACACCGTTAAAAAACCATCGGTAATACTGGTTGCGAATCTGGCCGTATTTATTATTATTTCAGTGGGGTGTTACTTCCTCATTCCGCGCTTTGGAGTCTTCGGCCCGCCCTGGGCGATTGCCACGGCATTCTCAGTCAATTTATTGATACTGAGTTTTGCCGCTTACAAAGAATACAAAAAAATTTAAAGAGACCATTCTTCTATTTCTAAATCCCGGAAAGTTTTTTTATCAACGAAGCTGTATTTTCTTTCCCTCAAAATATTTTTGAAGTCAACGCCGTGGATGTCGGTAGAATAAGGAACAACAATAATTTTTCCCGGCAGGTCGTCGCTATATAAATTA
>MGAT01000023.1:5138-5385 GCA_001789855.1 Candidatus Roizmanbacteria bacterium RIFCSPLOWO2_01_FULL_44_13
GTAAACCGGCTTATTTCCCGGTAGGCTTCCGGCCAGACTTCTCCAGTCCTCGCGGTGGAACTGGGGAATCAGCAAATAAACTAAAGAAAAGATAATAAAGCCAGCGATAATGACTTTTCTTTTGGGTGATTTTCCTAAAAGAAGCGAAATTATCGGAATCAGATAAATAAAACGGAAGTATTGGAGGAGGGGGGTCGTGAATGAAATTAAAAATCCGATGGCCAAAGGGCAAACGACAAGAAACGAC
>MGAT01000023.1:5491-5833 GCA_001789855.1 Candidatus Roizmanbacteria bacterium RIFCSPLOWO2_01_FULL_44_13
CGACGACAAATTTAACCGGAATGAGCAACAGATTTTTAAGATTGGCTTTGCCCAAAACGAGCGACCAGTTGGCAACCTGGGCGAGGGCGGTTTTCGAATTGGAAAACTGTTGAAAAAGAAGGGGAAAAATTGCCAGCAACCCGAGGAAAAAAATTGCGCCGGAAAAGAAAAATTCCCGGTATTTTTTTGAATAAAGAAGGTAAAGAAAAAAAGCGCCGGTCAAAAATATCGAACCGTAGAAGGTGTAAAAAGAGAGAATCGAAAGTAGGCTAAACAAAAGCCATTTTTTGTTGTTGAAAAAATAAAAAGCGCCCGTGAGAAAAAACGTCCCCATCATATACA
>MGAT01000024.1:0-15510 GCA_001789855.1 Candidatus Roizmanbacteria bacterium RIFCSPLOWO2_01_FULL_44_13
TTTTATAAATCGTTGGGGCGCACCTGTGCGTTAAACGGAAAACAATAACTGATAAGCAATTGTCAGATTTTCAAGAAGCTAGCTTGGCAAGATCATATGCAAATATGAACTTTGCTTACGTTAACTGATTGAACTCTCTTTAGATTTCTTCCGATTCAATCTATCTGAGGGATAAACCAATCGGAATAAGGTCTTAAAAAGTAACCAGTTGTATTTAAGATCGACAAGCTTAATTGGCTTCTTGGTCCGATTTGATTATTTAAGCGGCCAAGACAGAGTAAAAATAATCTAACCCCAACTAAACATTTATATCGGTGTTTTCTCGGACGCGGGTTCAATTCCCGCCATCTCCACACTTTAGATTGTCATAACAATCTATACTATATTCACAACATGAATTTCGGTATCTAAACCGAGATTTTTGAAGATCATTTTTAATCCTTTTGGTTTTAGTTTACCCGCTTTATCGACGGTGGTCAAAATCATTATTTTACCGTCCTTTGATGACAATATATTTTTTTCTGTAAGGTAGTCTTTCGTTTGTTTTGCAACAATTTCAGCAGGGTCTAAAAAGAAAACATTCGGATAGAGTTTCTGTAAGTAGGTAAGAAGAAATGGAAGGTGAGTGCTAGATAACGTCATTGTGTCTATCATTTTGTCTTTTGATAAAAGCGGATCGACAACCGACCTAATAACTAACTCGGTTGTTTGAGGGTCTGTTTGAAACGTTCCTGGTTCAACTAGCCCAACAAGATTAGAAGCGTCTACTTTGTGAATGACAATATCTTTTGGAAGATTTTTTGATGCTATAAAATTGTCTATTTCACTACTTTGTACCGCTCCTTTTGTCGCAAGAATAGCGATATGTCTTGTTTTAGTAATTGTCGCTGCCTTCTCTATTGGTGGATAAACACCTATCATTTTTGATTTAACCTTTGATTGGACCTCGCTCAACACCTGTATTGATGGCGTGTTTGAAGCTACGATAATCAATTTTGGTTGATATTTTTCTTCAAGCCAACGAACTGTACAAAGAATAATTTCACCTAATTCTTGATGTGTTTTACTTCCATATGGAAAACTTTTACGATCCGCAAGATACAAATAGTGTTCATCTGATAACTCCTTCTGAAGCATTCGCATTATTGAATAACTACCTACGCCTGAATCGAAAACAGCAATTGGAGAATCTTTACTCATCATTTATTTGATTATACCTTGTATGTTTAAATACCTTTATGTGATAAAGATAAGTCAAAGTCACGCAGGATTGGAGACCATTTGAAAATATAGTCTTCTATTTGGTTTAAGCTTTTTGCTATAATGTCCACAATAGATTGCAATGATCAAGATAGTTCTATACAATAGTAACCATGTCAGGCGAACCTCTGGCTCCTTATCAAAACAATGCACAAACCGTAATTGAAACATTTGTGACTTCAAGTCCGCATACAGAGCTTCGACCACATTCTCCACCTAAACAGATAGTTGATTTTACAGAACAGACCTTAAAAACAATGAAACGCACCACTACTCCGGAAACTTTACATAAGATTTCCCAGAGGCTTACTGATTTTGATGGCGATGATCTTATTCTTTCTGGGATTTGCACAACAACTGACTTAATGACCCATATGTTCTTAAAAGAAAAAGACAAACTACCTACGAGATGGTCATCTAATGAAGGATATATTAGAACAATAATATCAATGGCTGCTAATCTAGATATAGCACAATTAAAAAACGTAATATTTGATCAAGAATATGATAGGGATTTATCTTCGCCTCAAAAAAGAACCAACGAGGATATAGAATCCTTAGAAAAGCTTATACAAAACCTACAAGCAAGGGCATCGGTTCCTGAGAGTGGACAAACTACTTAAAGAAGCCTATTACTTATTTAAAGTAATCGTTTTCCAGGTCAATATCAATAAGCGTTTGAGCCTGCTTCATTTCTTTAGGACTATTTATATAGATAATCTTAAATTTACCGGACGTGGTTTTATTGATGTAGTCATGCCTAACTTCAATAATGTGAACGAGGCCCCAGTAAATCCATTTTCCTTCCCTATTCTCGACCAGAAAATTTCTGACAGGGGGCATTTTATAAATCCTAACGCTTGGTTTGTCCTTGAATTCAAAAACTTTATTTTCAAAATCTTTGGCGGCGTAAGGATTTTTTAAATGTTTTTCCAAGTCTAATTCTTGGGGAAATCCCTGCTCTTTTGTCAGCTGAAGAGTGTCGTTGATTTCGACAAAGCTACCCATGTAGAAATTATATCAATAATTATAAAACGGGCCTCACGCTCATACTCCAAGCTTTGTTCAATGCCGCCGTTCTAGGAAGACCGGCCGCATGGAGAGCCTCAGCCAAAATTTTTGTCTGAGGACGCGCGAGCCATGCCATTCTCTCTATTATCCTTCGACCAGTTATTGTTTTATTTTCGAAAGACGTCTGAATTATGACAGATTTCTTTAAAATTGAGGGATTACCTCGGTATGTCGAAAACATAGCGTCGGTAGTATAGTCTAAAAATTCAATCAGTTTGGATCGATCCATCATCAACAACTCTTCGTGTTCTTTTGGATGAGCCTCTGAATAAATCCAAGATTTTATCATTCCACCATTCAAACCCCCTATTCTGATACGAGAGTGTTCGATATCGGTAATGAGATGTTCCCGAGGAGAGGCTAACCTTATGGTCCGGGAAAAAAACTCTTCCGGCAAAGCGAGATAAACGCTCCTGTCTGCGGCCCTATGGACTAAAAAACGGTAGAATGTATCCCGAATCGCCTCCGGAACTTCACTAATATTATGCTGTTTCAAAAATTCTTCTAGGTATTGATTGGAGGTGTCGACCATTTCACGAGCCATGAGAAATTATATCATAAATTTTCCGGACGTATGTTTTTGCTATACAACACATTATGCTTTATAATATTTTTATGGATGGAAAGATTTTACAAAGACTTGGTATAAAAATCGGTCACTACACCGATAAAAAGAATCTCACGGGGACAACGGTTTTTATCGCGGAAAAAGGAGCCCATGTTGGAATTGACGTAAGAGGATCAAATACCGGAACATTTAATACCCCGATGTATGGGATTAAAGGGACAGCCGAGACCGTTAACGGAGTTGTCTTGACTGGTGGGAGCACCTTTGGGTTGGAGTCGGTTCTTGGCGCAATGCAATATCTTGAAGAACATAGGATTGGCTATATGACGAGAGCTGCCCTTATTCCCGGAATGACCGGCGCAGTCATTTATGATCTGGCGGTCGGAAATAATATAAGGCCGGGTAAAAAAGAAGGCTATCTGGTCGCAGAAAACGCCTCCTATAATAATCTTGGGCAGGGAAATATTGGCGTCGGCACAGGGGCAACCACAGGGAAATGGTTCGCCGGTAGAAAAATTAAAGGCGGATTTGGAATGGGGTTGACGACGCTTCCGGAAGACATAATGGTCGGTGCATTTGTTGTTACCAATTCGTTAGGAGACATAGTCAACCCGGAAACTAATAAATTTTATTGTGACGAAGGCGGTTGGAGTTTAGATAATAAAAAAATGACGGCGGATGTTGAAAAACTATCGGGCCTAATGAAAATGTCTTTCACTACATTAGCCGTTATTGCCACAAACGTAGTAATGGACCGTCGTCAATTAATCAAAGTCGCCGAACTGGCTCACGACGGCATGGCGCGGGCGGTTTTTCCGGTCCATACCATGATGGACGGCGACACGATTTTTGCCTTATCATCGCTTTCCGGAGATAGGAAAGAATTTCCCAAAGCCTGGAGCGGAACGATGATAGACGTTGTCGGCATTGCTGCTCAAGACGCCCTGATGAAAGCGATAAAAAACAGCGTTCTTCATGCCGAAAGCATCGAGGACTTTCCTGCCTATAAATAATTTAAATTAATGAATTTTATAAAAAAAAACCTGCTTTTTTTCCTCTTCCTTCTTGGCCTTTTGGTTCGTCTCTCCCTAATGTTTGTCGACTACAGCTGGGACGTCAATAACCATATGGTCTGGGCCAGGGATTTCTTGACCCGGGGTGCGCAAGGATTTTATGAAACGCAATCGTCAAACGTCTTTGCCTATTTGACGCCGAACTACCCGCCGTTGGCGATTTTCACCTTTGTTATCGTTTACCCGCTCCAGTCGATCATTCACGGCGCGTATTGGTGGCTTAATCTTCATATCTCTTTTATTCCTTCCAACCTGATATTTTTCATGGAAAAGACCGTGTTCATGGCCGGCCTGTTCAAGCTGCCGGGGATCGCGGCCGATCTGGGGTTGGCTTTTATTTGCTACCTCATAGCTTGCAAAATCGTCCCGAAAAACAAAAAAATTCAATTACTTGCACCTGCCCTGATTTTGTTTAATCCAGCCTTTATCTTTAACAGCGCTCTTTGGGGGCAGATCGATTCGCTGCCGATCTTTTTTGTTTTGTGGTCGATTTATCTTCTTCTTTATTCAAGACGAGACATCATCTCAGCGCTTTTGTTCACCGTCGCCATCCTTATTAAGCCGACCGCCCTGGTGTTTTTGCCGGCTTATTCGGTTTTGTTTATTAAAAAATTCGGTTTGAGAAGTTCGTTCCTCAACCTGGTTATCGCCAACGTGTTTTTCATAGCTTCCTTTCTCCCATTTATGAAAGACAAAAACATCCTCACTTATCCTTATGAGCTGTATAGCAAAGGAATTTTGGCGGCGCAAAGCCTCCCGTTTGTCACCAACGGCGCTTTTAACTTTTGGACAATCATTACCGGGTTCAAGGAAATAAAAGATACCATTCCTTTAATTTGGGGTATCTCTTATCGATTAATTAGCTATGTAATCGTCGGATTGATTAATCTTTTTATCCTGATTCGACTTTACAGAGGCAAAATTCTGGAAAAACCCGTTTTTGCCGCCTTGTTTTTAGGCGCTTTTTCGGCATTTTTGTTTTTGACCAAGATGCACGAGCGCTACTCTCTTTTACCTCTGGTGTTTTTGCTGCTTTTTTCCTTGAAAAATCAAAAAAATTTCCGCTGGTTTATTCTTTTATCAATTATTAGTTTAATCAACCATTATCACAGCTGGGCGGTGCCCTGGATTCCGTCTCTTGCAGGAGTTATTAGAAGCGCGCCTTTTATTTTTATTATCTCTCTGCTGAATGTGGGTCTGTTTTTTTATTTTTCAATCCAATTCTACTTCGGTAAAGTCCTTGACAAAAAAATCGGCTGACTTTATGTCTTCGGCCGAATGGTAGATTACAACGCCAACGACAATTTTTATGCCGGCGCTTTTTGCCGAACCGATCCCTGACGGAGAGTCTTCAAAGGCGACACATTCCTCCGGTTTTACTTTGAGGAGGTTAATTGTTTTTAGATATATTTCCGGGTCGGGTTTGGCGTTTTTTACATCTTCATCGCCAACGGTCAACTCAAAAACATTTTCCAACCCCAGTTTTTCGATGGCAAAATCGCGGTTTAATTTTGAGGCGGTTGTTGCCATTGCCAATTTAATCTTTTTGTCTGCTAACTTATTCAACAAATTTGTTAACCCGGGGACTTCTTTTATTTCGTCTTTATATATTTCCCGGTAGAGCGCTTCTTTTTCTAGGGCGCGCTTGTTATTTTCTTCGTCAGAAATACCGGGGAATATCTTTTTGAGAATCCAGTAATTTTTGCCTCCGGAGATTTTAGTCCGGTAGAATTCGTCCATCATATCAATTCCGTATTTTTTTAATATCTGCCTCCAAGCTTCCCTGTGCCATTTTTGATCGGCGATCATGGTTCCGTTAAGATCAAATATGGCCGCTTTAATGCCTTTGAGGTGGAGTTTAACCATAGAAGATTATTATATCTCAATAGACAACCTCAAAACCGGGGCAGTTGCTTTCCGCCCATTGGATATATGCAGCGCTGCAATCAGGATTTTTTGATTTGATTGGCCCCGGCATGCAGTTGACATAATTACCCGGTGGGCATTCGTATTCTGTTGACGGCGTTTCTTCATTTGGACAGGCTTCAAATTCGCAATTTGGTGGTACACGGCCGACAGAGGCGCCGTCGGGACAGATCTTGGCATCCATCGTGCAAGCGACTTCTTCGGTTGGTGTTGGCGTAGGCGTTAAGACGATCGATTGACTGTCGTCGATTGCTTTTTGGTAGCTGGCACCCAAAACGAAAGCCAAAATAGGTAGAGTAATAAAAAGCAACAGTGCCAAGATCTTGGAAAAAGTAGTAACGGTTGTCAATTCTTTGGGAAGAACCACATTTTCATTTTACCTCTTTTTTATAGAGCTTGTTTAGAGCTTTAATAATGAGGTAAACGACAAAAGCAATGATAAGAAAATCAATTAAAGAACCGATAAAATGTCCCCATTTTATTCGGGCGTCGGCGACTTGAAGATACATCGAATCCAGGCTTCGCGTCCGGGACAAAATCAAGCCCAAAGCAGGGTTGATGATATCGGACACCAATGAAGAAACGAGTTTGCTGACGGCTCCTCCCATGATAAATCCGATGGCAAACCCCACCACCACCCTTTCTCTTACAAATTCGATAAATCCTTTCATACAGGATTAATTATAATACGACGACGATAGGTTTTTATTCAAAGTAGATTGTCGATTCTTCGTAGACGCGGATCGCCTTTTTTAACAAAAACCGATCGAAGTCACGATTCAGTTGTGCTAAAGATTTTTTGTTGTCGAAAAAAGTCAAGGGAACGTTCACGTTGAGGCAGCGGCCCTTGATTAGATGGCGAGTGATTCCGGCTGGTACCAAAGCTCCATTACGAACCACCTCGATAATCTGTTGGGGCGTAAAATTGGGGAAAACTATCATCAGGTTGGTATCGGGGGTGTCGTAGAAATTTAAATGAGGATGTTCTTGGAAAAAGAGCCTAATATTTCTGGACGTCAACGTAAAAGGCAGGATCGACCGGTTGATGATGTTTTCGTAAAAAGAAACGACGTAGTTCATCCTTTTTACTTTGTCGATAAAGTTGCCGGCCGTCATCACCAAAAAACTTCCTTCTTTTTTGTCGACGACGGTGACGAGCCTGCCGAAGTCTTTTTCTTTGATATAGCGGGGTCCGATCTGATCAATGTTAGCTTTTTTTATGGTTAAGTTTTTGTCTTTTTTAATGTGTTTGAAAAAATCTTCCCTTTTGGATTGAAAAAGATGGATCCAGGAAGACAGTTCGACCTCTTCCTGGTTATTATAGTCAACTACCTGGGCCATGATAGTTTTTAACCCGAGTTTCTTAAAACAGTTCAACCGGTTCATGCCATCGAGCTGGAGATATTGGTGATCGCCGAGGGAAGCAACGATGATTGGTTCGGTCAAAAGATTGCTTTTTTTAAATTTTTCGATCAAGTCAGAACTTCTCGACGGGTCAAACTCTTCGTGAATGAGGATGTTTTTAGTAGGAATGATCTGCAAATGAAACCGATCGGTTTTCATCTATCTAATGATACTAACCAGTTTTGTGGCTGTCAAATTTGCTAAAATTATCCAGTATGCAGATTATTGCAGACCTACAGCTCCACTCCAAGTACTCGCGCGCTGTCTCTCCGGACATGACTCTATCGGAAATTTCCCGCTGGTCCGCAGTAAAAGGAATAGAATTGGTTGCCACCGGCGACTGGACGCATCCTTTGTGGTTTAAATTCATAAAAGATCAGCTGAAAGAAACGTCAAGCGGAATTTTTACTTTAAAAGAAAGGCCCAATGAAACGCAATTTTTGTTATCGACGGAAATATCGAGTATCTACACGCAAGGGGGCAAGGTGAGGCGCGTCCACAATCTGATTTTTTCCCCGTCGATTGCAACGAGCGAAAAAATCATCAAGGAACTGATCCATCGGGGCTGCAATCTTATGGCCGACGGCCGGCCGATAGTCGGCGTTTCCTCGGTTGACTTGTTGAAGATGGTTTTGGAAATAGACGACAAGGTTTTGTTTATCCCGGCGCATTGTTTACCCAGAGGGCAACTCATTGAAACAAGAGATGGATTGAAAGAAATTGATAAAGTTATAAAAAATGACCAAGTCTTAACTCACGCAGGAAATTATAGAAAAGTTAAAAAGACTCTAAAAAGATTAACAAAAGAATCTATTTATAAAATAACTCCCTGGTATTATTCTCAGGGTGCAGAAACAACAGGAGAACACCCATATTTAGCTATAAAAACAATTAAAAAATGTCCCTCGACAGGAGATAAATGTATTCCTTTTGGAGAACATCAGAAGCGCTGTTATAACAAGTTATATGAAAAGTATAAGAAGGAGTGGATCCAAGCAAAAAACCTAGAAATAGGGGATTTTATTTGCTTTCCAATTATCAGAAATATAATTCTTAAGAAAAACATTCTTGTAAGTAATAAGTCTATTAAAATAGACGAAGACTTTTGTCTTTTAATCGGCTATTTTCTTTCAGAGGGCTGCGTAGATTCAAAAGGAGGGATAACTTTTACTTTTTCCGGTAAGGAATCGGAATACGTAAAAGACGTTGTCTTTTTGATGAACAAGGTTTTTAATATAAACCATCATAGAATCTATAGAAGAAAAGGAACCTATAGCTATGAATTAATTTTCTACTCTAAAACAGTCGCTAAGTTTCTAGGAGAACAATTTTATATCAAAGATGGCTTAAAAAATGCCTCAACTAAAATAATTCCCAACTGGATGATTTATCTTCCCCAAGAACTACAAAAAGTAATGCTTACATCATGGTTACAGGGTGATAACGGCTATACATCGTCAATAAATCTTGTTTCCTCTATTAATAAAATTGCTTTAAGATTAGGAATTATTCCGTACATTTCGGTAAATAAAAAAGAAGATTTTAACAATCGCGCTCATTTTTATAGAAACAGGTCTATTAAAGCAAACTTCGATAGTTACCAAATTAAATTTTCCTTTATAAAGGATGAATTTGGTCTAATTAATTTACCCGAATTCAAAAGATTCAAAGCAAAATTAAATAGAAGGCATGGTTTTATGGATAGTAATTATGTGTATCTACCTATAAGAAAAATAGAGAAGAAATTCTATAACGGATATGTTTACAATTTAGAAGTAGAAAAAGATAACTCGTATTCTACATGGGTAGCCACAATTCATAATTGCTGGACCCCTTGGTTTGCTGTTTTTGGTTCCAAATCGGGCTTTGATTCGCTTTACGAATGCTTTGGCGACTATGACAGGTATATCTATGCCATCGAAACCGGGCTGTCGAGCGATCCCATAATGAACTGGCAAATAAAAGAACTGGAAAATCGGTCGATCGTCTCTTTTTCCGACGCCCACTCCGGACCCAAACTCGGGCGGGAAGCAACTGTTTTTACCGGAGATGATGCCAATTTTACCTACGGCGACATTGCCGACGCGATAAAACAAGAGCCAGACGGCAAGTTAAAAATCGGTTACACGATTGAATTTTTCCCGGAGGAAGGCAAATACCACTGGACCGGGCACAGGGCCTGTGACGTAAAATATTCTGCTGCCGAGACGAAAGAAAAAGGAACAACCTGCCCGGTCTGCGGGCGGGCGTTGACGGTGGGCGTCGAAAACCGCGTCCTCGAACTTTCGGAAAAATTGCTGACGGAAAAAGACTTGTTATATGCACAGAATAATGTTGGATTGACCTTTGTTCACGACAAAGATAAAAAACGCAAACCGTTTGTATCTTTGATCCCCCTTCTTGAAGTTCTTTTGGAAGTTACTGGTCATTCCCAGGTCAAGTCGCAGAGAGAATATGAGCGTTTAACGGCCGAGGCCAGCGAATTTGACATTCTTTTAAGAAAAACCTACGAAGAAATTGAGGCGCTCGGCGGGGCGAAACTGAAGAAAGCAATTCAAATAGTCCGGGAAAGAAAGGTATTCGTTGATCCGGGATACGATGGAGTGTTCGGGAAGGTACAAATTTTCAAAGAGGCCAATGAAGAAGCCAGAAAAAACCAAGAAAACCAGCAAACACTATTCTGAAACACGCGTTGCTAGATCCTTCTCCGCCAGTTGGCGGATCAGGATGACGGAAGCGACCCTCTTTTTTACTCTGATTCTCCTCCTACCCACCCAGCTGGGGAGGCATTTTTTCTTTCCTTTTTCATATCTAGCCGGGGTCAGGGTTGACTACCTCTCGCCGACTCTGTATTTAATCGACATCGTGATTTTTCTCCTCGCCTTATTCAATATCAAAGCAGTATTTAAATTTTTTTCTGAAAAAATCAGCGGTTTTTTCTTCGGACTTCTGACCCTCAATATTATTTTTGCCCAGTCCTGGCCGTTGGCCTTGTATGGGTCGGTAAGGATAATAGAATTTTTAATAATTATTGCCCTCGGCAAGAAAATGCTGTCTTATTTAAATGAAAAATTGCTTTTAATTGGGTTTTTATCCGGCGCCTTTATAGAGTTGATGTTATCGATCCTGCAATTTGTCTTCAAGCGTTCGATCCAAGGCCCGTTTTATTTTATCGGCGAGCGGTTATTCAGCCTGGCAACGCCGGGAATTGCCAAGACAACGTTCTCCGGCATAGAATTTTTGCGGCCGTACGGCTCGTTCTCTCACCCCAACTCCATGGCCGGCTTTTATTTGTTGGTTTATTTCTTTGTTTTGACGCGGAAAAGCCTCGATAGATATCTTTGGCTGAAATATTTGCTCCTTTTGGTTTCGACCTGCCTGATTTTTATTTCTTTTTCCAAAGCGGCGATCTTGACTTTCCTGCTCCTCAACGTTTTATACCTATTTTTTTCCGGCAGAAAAAATTTTTGCCGGGTTTGCGTCGCCGCCCGAATAGTTGTGATGTTTTTTGTCGCTTCGATATTTCTTTTAGCACAGGGCGATCCGTTGACGGCACCAAAACGGCTGGAGTTGATCGGCAACGCGGTGGAAATAATCAAGAAGTATCCGTTGTTCGGCGTTGGTCTGAATAATTATCTACTCGAACAGACAAGTTTTGCCTCTAAGTTTCCCCTGTTTTTCAACCAGCCGGTGCACAATATTTTTTTGCTGCTTGTCGGCGAGGCGGGGATCGTTTTGACGGGATTTATTTTGTATTTTTTTCGCAAGCTTTTTCCTTCCTCCATATTTTTACTGTTGGCGGTGGTTGTTACCGGGCTGTTTGACCACTATTGGTTGACTTTGGTGCAGAACTTTCTTTTGATGGGAGTGGTTTTTTCTACAGCCCTTCAAGATCGCGACGCGCCTGCTCGTTCAAGGCGTTGACTTGATTCAATTCGTCGGTCGATCCGGTGGGGAGAATCTTCAAGAGCTCGGCGACGACTTCTTTATGCTTGGCGTTCGAGAGCTTGAGGGTTTCGACAAAGCTCGAAGGCGGCGAGTTGCCCTGCTTTTTCGCCTCTTTGAGAATAGGCGGGATTTTCAAGAAATATTTTTCTCCTTTGGAGGCGGCGTCGATCGCCTGGCGGGTTTTTCCTTTGTGGGCAAGAGTGATAGCCATAGCAATCCTTTTATCAGAGTAAAGCAGGTAGAGTTGGGCTTTTTTCAAGGCTTCGCGGGTGAGAAATTCAGTGATCCGGTCGCGGACAATTTTGATGAGGTATAGAGGATTGTCGCTCAGGATTCCAGGATAGGGCAAGTTATAAACGACTTTCTCGTCGGGGGTGTCGACGGTCTGGCCGGACGACTCCATGACAAAGTAGCCGACGGCGGGCATGGCGATGATGATAAAAAAAACAATAATAAACCGGCTCAAAATTTTCATGTATCGATCAAAGTATACAGAAACCGCTATAAAAAAACAACCCCCCGATTATTAATCGGAGGATTGCTATCCTTTAATTAAGACTTACCCTTTTATTTAACCAATCTCTTGAGTGATTTACCAGCGGTAAATCCTGGAGTCTTGGTGGCTGGGATTTGGATTTCTGCCCCAGTTTGAGGATTTCTTCCTTTTCTTGCGGCTCGCCTTCTAACCATAAAAGTTCCAAATCCGGTGACGACAACCTTTTCTCCCCTTTTCAGTGCATCAGACATCGTAGAAAAGATTGTTGAGACGGCATCTTTGGCGGCCTTAGCGGTAAGATTGGCTTTTTTTGCTACTTGTGCGACTAAATCTGCTTTTGTCATTTTATTTCACCTCCTTTGATTTGACGGAAATTATTAATAAAAAACAACAAGCACCAACAGAATAGTATTTTTTTGGCTTCCTGTCAATCCATATTAAAAACATCTTATTATAACAATCTATATCAATTTCGAGGCTTTGGGACAAGGAGTTTGTCACCTAAAATGGTCGAAGCCCTTATTTCTTAAAGGGTGTCCGTCGAGATAAATTCCGTTTCGTTTTTCCACCGTTCCGATTTTTGGAAACGGCGAGGAGGATTTTTGGGTGAACAAAATTTGGTAATCTTCTCCGCCGATTATGGCATATTGTAAGGCACCGTATCGGTATTTTTTTGGAATCAATATTTATTTGAATTTTATTATTGCCTTTCAATCGATAAAGGTCGCCGGTCAACCCGTCGCTTATATCGAGCGAACTAGCGGCGTTGGTACTGATGTAGTCACCTATTTTTAGATTTATAACTGGCGCCAGATGGCGGTCGATCAGTTGAAACTCTCCGAAGTGCGATATTTTCATCAAATTTTTGTCGTCGCCTCGGCGCGCGATTCCCTGATCACGGTCACCTTTATCTGTCCCGGGAAAACGTCGAACTTTTCCTCGAGCTCTTCCTTTATTTGTTCGGCCATGACGGTTGCCTCGTCGTCGGTTACCTCGTCGGGGCGAACAATAACTCTGAGTTCCCGGCCAGCCTGAAGGGCATAAACCTCTCGGACTCCTTTTTTACTGCGCGCGGCATCCTCGATTGTTTTAATCCTCTTCAAATATTCTTCAAAGTCTTCGTGTCTGGCGCCCGGCCTGCCTCCGGAGACGGCGTCTGAAATATAGACGATGATCGACTCAATTGACGGGAAAGGAATGTCTTCGTGGTGGGCGGCGACGCAGTCAACGACCGCCTGGGGGAAACGATGTTTTTTCAAAAGTTCGACCCCGAGATCGACGTGAGAACCCTCTTTGTCGGTGACTACTTTTCCGATGTCGTGCAAAAGGCATCCCAACTTTACAATGTTGACGTCGGCGCCCAGTTCGTGGGCGAGGGCGATGCCGATTTTTGTTTCTTCGAGCGTGTGGGCGATCATGTTTTGGCCGTATGAATAGCGGTATTTGAATCGTCCCAAGGCTTGAGTAATCTCTTGGGGCAAATTGAAAACGCCGACGCGATGGGCCAATTCTTCTCCGGCCTTGTAAATGGTTTTTTCGACGTCTTCGCGCGTTTTTCGGACGATTTCCTCAATTCTTGCCGGCTGGATTCGGCCGTCTTTTATCAAAGTTTCAAGCGACATCCTGGCAATCTCCCGCCTGGTGGCGTCAAAAGAAGAAAGCCTAATTACTCCCTCCTCCTCCAAATCAACGTCGACACCGGTTGCCAGTTCAAAAGCGCGGATGTTACGGCCGTCCTTGCCGATGATTCTTCCTTTAAAGTCTTCGCTCGGCAAGTTGATGACGGAAAGGGTATATTCGGCGACGTAGTCTATCGCGCCATATCTCATGGCGTCAACCAGAATAGACTTGGCTTTTTCGTCGACGTTTTTTTTGACTTCTTCCTCGGCCGCCTTGATTTTTTTGGCGACTTCCCCTTTTAGTTTTTCTTCCCAGCCGGTAAGCAAGAGATCCTTGGCCTGGTCTTTGGTTAGAGCGGCAATTTTTTCCAGCTTGGTGAGCATCTGTTCCCTTTTTTCCTCGCCCTCTTTTTTTAGTTTTTCCAGGTAATCTTTTGTATCCTGAAGAGACTGTCTTTCGCGATTAACTTGGTTGGCCTGATCCTCGACCGCCTGCTCCTTCTTGGCGAGCCTTTTTTCGACCTCGATGGCGTCGCTGGCGACCCGGCGCGCCTGGTTTTCCGCCTCAGTTTTGGCGTTTATAGCCTCCTGACGGGCTTTTAAAATAATATTTTCGGCCTCCTGACGGGCGTTTCTTAACAGTTCTTCGCGGTCCTTCCCAATAGAAGTGAATTTTTTGAAAAATTTAACCAACATAGGATGTTTGTGGAGCTTTGAAAGGTTAAGCAGTTACAGTTGTTGACCCGAGCCAACGGGATTCTGAATCATGAAATATTGATTTTGTCTGGTGAGTCAACATGTAATCGATTAATCTTTATTAACCTTCAAAAGCAATTTCTAATAACTGTATTTTACTCTTTTTTTGACAAATCTTCAATGGTTTTTCTAATCCGCCTGGTTTTCTATGTTAAAATAGCTCTATGAAAGCTTTTTTTATCAAGAAACCTCGGCTATTGACATACGGTGAAGTTGCGAAACCCGAGGTCAAAAAAGGCGAAGTTTTACTAAGAGTTAGGGCTTGTGCCTTAAATCATTTAGACCTGCATCTGTTGAAGGGAAGGTTTAAAGTTCCTCTACCTCATATTCTCGGTTCAGACGTGTCGGGTGTTATTGAGAGAATTGATGGAAGAACTAATCTAAAAGTTGGACAGGCCGTTGTTGTTAATCCCGCCATACCTTGCGGCCAGTGTCCCAGATGTAAAAAAAACTTATCTTGTGAAATTGTCAACATTTTTGGCTATAAAACCAATGGCGGATATGCAGAGTATATAACCGTTCCAATTGCTCAAGTCTATCCTAAACCAAACAATCTTTCTTTTGTTGAAGCGGCGGCTTTTCCTTTAACTTTTCTGACAGCCTATCATATGTTGGTCGGCCGAGCCAATCTACAAAAAAATGAGACCGTTTTTATCTGGGGCGCTTCGGGCGGACTGGGCTCCGTAGCCATACAAGTAGCCAAAGATATCGGCGCCAAAATTATTACCGCGATTAGCGAAGACGACGATGCCAAAAAGATAAAAAAATTAGGAGCGATTAAGATAATTAATTATAAGAAAGAAAACGTTGAACAGTCTGTCAAAAAGTTAACGAACGGTGAAAAAGTTGACGTCGTTTTTGAAAGCGTTGGAGCAAAAACCTGGAAGATCAGTCTGGCGATACTTCGACCACACGGAAGAATAGTGATCGCCGGCGTAACCAGTGGCGCGATTGCCTCACAAGACTTGAGCGATATTTATTATTACCAACAAACGATATTGGGCTCAAGAATGGGAACAAAACAAGAATTTGAACAGGTTTTAAGATTAGTGGCGGAGGAAAAACTAAAACCAGTCATTGATAAAATTTTTCCTTTAAAAAAAGCAGATAAAGCGCTAAAAAGATTAGCGGAAAGCAAACAATTTGGGAAAATTGTCTTAGAGTGTTGATTTAGAAACTCTCGTTCTCTAATTTTTTGACGGTTTTTTTGATAACGTCAAAACCAAATCCCCGCCGCCCCAAGAAACTAACGGCTTTTTCAAAGCGTTTTCTGCTGTCAAGATTTTTGAAGCGCGGCCAGCGCACCTCCAGGATTTGTCGGGCGAGCGCTTCCTCGTCGACGCTGTTTTGGGAGAAATAGCCGTCGATCAATCCTTCGTCAACGCCTTT
>MGAT01000024.1:15526-16632 GCA_001789855.1 Candidatus Roizmanbacteria bacterium RIFCSPLOWO2_01_FULL_44_13
CGCAAGACCCGTTCACCCTTTGGTTTTAACGTCATCCTCTGGCGGATAAACCACTCGACAAACTTCCCGTCGTCGATTAACTCCTGCTCTTTCAGGTTCTCAATAATTTTGTCGGCGTCACCGCGGGACCAATGGGTTTTGGCGACCTTTTTATAGAGGTAGTCGCGGATTTCTTTCTCACTCCGGGGGCGAAATTTGAGGAAAAAATATGCCTTATTCAATAAAAGGAGCAAGTCATCGTTCATTTTTTAGACATTATCTGTTTCATCAACTGTTGTTTCAATTTGTCGTTTTTGGCGATGACCTGTTTTACTTCTTCTTTTCCCTGGCCGAGCATTTTGTCGTTGATTTTGAAAAACGACCCGCTCTTTGTAATCAATCCGGCGTTCAGGGCGGCGTCAACCAAACTTTCTTCCCGGTCGACTCCGGCTGGAGTAATGACGAACTCCGCCTCTTTAAACGGAGCGGCAATTTTATTTTTGATTACCTTAACTCGAATGCGGGATCCGTAAACTTGATTGTTTTTTTTCAGAGTTTCGATTTTGCGGACGTCCATGCGGATTGAGGTATAAAACTTCAAAGCCAGTCCGCCGGGAGTCGTTTCCGGGTTGCCGAAAAAGACTCCGATTTTTAGCCGCAGTTGATTGGTAAAAATGACGGTCGTTTTTGACTTGGAAACGATTCCGGTCAATTTTCTTAGCGCTTGCGACATGAGGCGAGCCTGGAGCCCCATTTGGCTCTCGCCCATCTCTCCCTCAATCTCGCTTTTTGGCACCAAGGCGGCGACCGAATCAACGACGATCAAATCAACTCCGCCGGACCTGATCAAAGTCTCGGTAATTTCCAAGGCCTGTTCTCCGGTGTCGGGTTGGGAAATCAGAAGATCGTCCAACTTCACCCCGAGCGTTTTTGCCCAGGCCGGATCGAGGGCGTGTTCGGCGTCGATGAAGGCAGCGACTCCCCCGGCTTTTTGCGCCTCGGCAATGATCGATAGACAAATTGTGGTTTTGCCGGACGCTTCCGGTCCGAAAATTTCGATAATCCGGCCGCGCGGTACGCCACCGACCCCCAAAGCGATATCCAAAGGTAAAATACCCGTGGAGATC
>MGAT01000024.1:16692-16824 GCA_001789855.1 Candidatus Roizmanbacteria bacterium RIFCSPLOWO2_01_FULL_44_13
TTTTGAATCTGTTCGAGGGCGACGTTGACAGCCTGATTTTTGTGGGAAATTTGTGTTTTCATAATGGTTCTAAATTAATGGGTTCCTGGATCATTAATTTGTCCAGGACGACATAATAATTATGTACATTTA
>MGAT01000025.1:0-8065 GCA_001789855.1 Candidatus Roizmanbacteria bacterium RIFCSPLOWO2_01_FULL_44_13
GGTCACGCCGATTACATCAAGAACATGATCACCGGCGCCGCCCAGATGGACGGAGCGATTTTGGTCGTATCCGCGCCAGATGGCCCGATGCCCCAAACCCGAGAACACATTCTATTGGCCCGCCAGGTTAACGTGCCGGCAATCGTCGTTTTCTTGAACAAGGTCGACATGGTCGCCGACAAGGAAATTCTTGACTTGGTCGAAATGGAAGTCCGAGATCTTCTAACCAAGTACAAGTTCCCAGGTGACAAAGTTCCGGTCATAAGAGGAAGCGCTCTTAAGGCTCTATCTGATGATCCGGCATCCATCAAGGCGATCGAAGACCTGATGGCTAAGATTGACGAATACGTTCCAGATCCGGTTAGGCCGGTTGACAAACCGTTCTTGATGCCGATTGAGGACGTCTTCACGATTTCCGGCCGCGGAACAGTCGTTACCGGCCGCGTTGAGCGAGGCGTCGCCAAGGTCAACGAAGAGGTCGAGCTGGTCGGAATCAAAGAAACCAAAAAGACCGTCATTACTGGAGTCGAGATGTTCAGAAAGACGCTGGACGAGGCTCGCGCCGGAGACAACGTTGGACTGTTAATAAGAGGCATTGAAAAAGAGGACGTGATGAGGGGACAGGTCGTTGCCAAACCGGGCTCGATTACACCTCACACCGAATTTGAGGCCGAAGTTTACGTTTTAACCAAGGAAGAGGGCGGACGACACACGCCATTCTTCAAGGGTTACCGACCGCAATTCTATGTCAAGACCACCGATATCACGGGTGAAGTAACGCTCCCCGCTGGAGTCGAGATGGTCATGCCGGGAGACAACGTCAAGGTTTCCTGCAAATTGATCTATCCGGTGGCGATGGAAGAAGGTCTGAAGTTCGCCATCCGTGAAGGCGGTCACACCGTAGGTGCCGGAGTCGTAACGAAGATAATTAAGTAAGAACGTTACACAAGCACGTTTAAATTATGCCGAAAGGTAGAATCAGGATCAGATTGAAGTCATACGATCATCGATTGATCGACGAGACCTGTCAGAAGATAGTCGACGCGGCTATCCGTACGGGCGCCTCGATTGTTGGTCCGATTCCACTCCCGACCAAGAGCGAAGTTTACGTCGTCAATAAGTCTCCTTTTATTGACAAGGACGCCCGGGAGCACTTTGGCATGAAAATCCACAAACGGCTTATCGACATCATCAATCCTACCAATCAAACGATCGATTCTTTAATGCATCTTGAACTCGCCGCCGGTGTTGAAGTCGAAGTTAAGATGTAACAAAATCATTTGACCAATAGAAATTGTTATTATATAATTTAACTCGATGTTAATTATCCTTTGTTCGGGAACTAAGGATTAATAATTTCCGGATTGGTAGTTAGCCCCAATCTGGGGCTATTTTTTTTGGTTATGTCAGGCGTCATCATAGGCACAAAATCATCGCAATCACAACTCTTTACCGAGTCGGGCGTTCGTGTCCCGACTACTTTTATTGCCACCCAAGGGTGTCAAATGGTTGGCCTATTGTGGCAAGAAAAGAACGGCTACAATGCCATCAAGCTCGGACTCGGCCACACCAAAAATATTAAGAAACCGGTCCAAGGAGAATTAAACAAGGCGGGGATAAAAACCCCGCTTCGTTTTTTAAAGGAGATAAGATTGAAAGATTCTATTAAGATAATCGAGGAAAATAAAAAAAAGGGAATCGAGCTAGCCGGCGCCAAGTTGTTTATCGGGGACTTTGTTACGCCGGCAGTTTTTTTCAAAAAAGGTGATTTAGTTAAAGTTTCCGGAATTTCCAAGGGAAAAGGATTCCAGGGAGTTGTAAAAAGACACCACTTCAAGGGTGGGCCGCGAACCCACGGCCAGTCTCACAGCGAGCGCGCCCCCGGCTCAATCGGAATGACGACCACTCCAGGCCGGGTTTTCCGCGGAAAGAGAATGGCGGGTAGAATGGGAAACGACAGGGTAACGGTAAAAAATCTTAAAGTTGTCGACGTCAAAGACGATGGGTTAGTAGTTTCAGGATTGGTCCCGGGTGCAAGAGGGGGGCTACTGGAAATTTCAAATATCTAAAATGCCGACTATAAAAAAACAATCGGAAACAAAAAAAACGACAAAACCCGTTGCCAAGAAATCAACAGGATTGTCGGCGCCCGTTTATAACATCGAAGGCAAAGAAAAAGGAACGATGAATTTGCCGAAGGAAATTTTTGCGGTTGAGGTCAAACCGGCTTTATTGGCCCAGGCGGTTCGGGTTTATCTTGCCAACCAAAGACAAGGAACGGCGAAAACTAAAACCAGAGGCGAAGTAACCGGGTCTACCCGTAAAATATACCGACAAAAGGGCACAGGACGCGCCAGGCACGGCGCTATCAAAGCCCCCATTTTCGTCGGCGGCGGAATTGCCCACGGTCCAAGGCCACGAGATTATTCTTTAACCCTCACCAAAAATCAAAGACAAAAAGCTATTTTTGGAGCCCTTTCAGCGAGAGCAAAAGAGAAAGAAATAATTGGGCTCGATGAGGCCGGACTGGACAAAATCAGCAAGACAAAATCAGTTTACTTGTTTCTTAAAAATTTGACGTTAGATGACAAAAAAACCACTTTTGTTTTGCCCAACTTTGCCAATAAAAATTTTGTCAGGTCGGCTCGAAATATAAAAAATCTGAATTTAGTCGACGCGGCTTCCCTCAATACCTATCAGGTTTTGAACGGAGGCCGGCTAATTTTTTTGGAAAGCGCGGTTACCAAGTTAAAAGAACATTTTTTTAAATAATGAAAATAAACGAAACAATAATTGCGCCGGTTTTAACCGAAAAAGCGACCAACTTGGTAAAAAAACAAGTCTTTATGTTTTTGGTCAATCCAAAAGCGAGCAAGTCCCAAATCAGGGAAGTTTTGGAAAACCTTTATTCCGTAAAAGTAAGCTCCGTCAGGACGATGACAAAAAAAGGAAAAGAAGTGAAGCGGGGAAAAAGGATGACGACCAAAAAATTGTCCGACCAAAAAATTGCTTTCGTCAAACTGAAAGAAGGAAAGCTGGATATGTTCCCGCAAACTTAATATGAAAAACAAACAAGTAAATAAAAAAGTTGGCCCGATCAAAAAATTGACCGTAATTCTCAAGAAACATTCCGGCCGGGATTCGTCCGGCCAGATATCGGTCCGCCACCAAGGCGGGAGACAAAAGAGATATTACCGGTTAGTCGATTTCAAAAGGGACAAAAGAGGTGTCGAGGGAGAAGTCGTCAGGATCGAGACCGACCCGAACCGCAATGCCGACATCGCCCTGATAAAATACAAAGACGGAGAGTTACGCTATATCATTCATCCGGAAGGGTTGAATGTTGGAGACAAGGTGATTGCCGGGGATACGGTCGAGATAAAAACCGGCAACGCCATGCCTTTAAAGAATATTCCCTTGGGGGTTGTGATTCACAATATTGAGCTCTACGCTGGCCGCGGCGGTCAGATCGCCCGGGGAGCGGGAACAGCCGTGACGGTGGTCGCCAAAGAAGGCAATTTTGTCCATCTAAAACTCGCTTCGGGCGAGATAAGAAAATTTTATTCAGATTGTTATGCGGCGATAGGCCGGGTAGGAAACATCAAACACAAAGATGAAATAATCGGTAGTGCCGGAAGGAAAAGATTGATGGGAATCAGACCGACTGTCCGCGGCGTCGCCCAAGACCCGAGGAGTCATCCCCACGGTGGAGGAGAGGGAAAAAGCGGAGAAGGAATGCATTCCAAAACGCCTTGGGGCAAACCGGCTCGGGGAAAGAAAACGCGAAAAAAACAAAAATGGAGTGACAAGTTTATTTTGCAGAGGAAAGGATAATTATGGAATCAACCACTTATCTTAAAAATTTAAAGATCCCGCCAAAGAAAATAAGATTTTATTTAAAGGGAATTAAAAAAATGTCGCCGAGCGAATCTTTGAAGTTCTTGTTCTACGGCGGACAGAGGGGAACGAAGATTTTATACAAAGCCATAGAATCGGCGATTGCGAATGCGACGCGAACTTTAAAAACCGATGCCTCTTTGTTAAACTTTAAGGTTTTGACGATTGAGGAAGGATTGGTTATGAAGCGCTATAAACCAGGCGCCCGCGGAAATGTCCGCCCGATTAAAAAGAGAATGAGCCATATCAAAATTGTGCTCGAGGGAAAAGTTGAGAAAAAGCCGGAAGTGAAAGTTGAAAAAAAAGAAGAAGCTAAAAAATTAGAAGTTAAGGATAAAAAGAAATAATGGGACAAAAAGTTAACCCGAGAGGCTTGAGACTAGGGATAATATACAATTGGAATTCGCGATGGTTTTTTTCCAACAAGAAAGCTTATCGGGAAGCGTTGACAAGCGACGTCGCCATCCGCGATACCCTGATGAGAAAATTGAGTTTCGCGTCGATCACCCAGGTCGACATCGAGCGCGCGATCAACAAACTAACTCTTATAATCTATTCGGTCAAGCCGGGTATGATTATCGGCCGCGGCGGCCAGGGCCTCGAAGACGTAAAAAGATACATTGCCAAATATTTGAAAACCGATGGTAAAATCAAGGAATTTAAATTGGACATAAAGATCGAACCGGTCAAAAAACCTTATCTTTCGGCTTATTATGTTGCCCAGATGGTCGCGGAAAAAATCGTCAAAGGCTTTCCGCACCGGTCGGTCGTCCACAACTCTATGAACCGCGTGATCGAAGCCGGAGGCCGGGGGGTGAAAATCCAGTTGGGGGGGAGAATTGCCGGAGCGGAAATTTCCAGGCGTGAAAAATATTTTCAAGGAACTATCCCCACCTCGACTATCAGAGAAGATGTTGATTTCGCAAGATTTCCGGCGCTCACTCGTAGCGGTTATGTGGGTGTAAAAGTTTGGCTTTGCCGATAAAAATATGTTAGCACCAAAAAGACAAAAGTACCGAAAAACTTTTAGAGGTATATGGAGAAGGATAGCCGTCAAAGGAGACCGGCTTAATTTCGGCAGCTTTGGTTTAAAGTCGTTGAGCCAAGGATGGATCAAGGATCGGGAAATTGAGGCGGTCCGGGTGATTTTTGCCCGGGCGACACGCAAAGCCGGCAAGTTCTGGATCAGAATATTTCCCGACAAGCCGTTTACAAAAAAACCGCCCGAGGTGACCATGGGCGCGGGTAAAGGAGACGTTGCCTATTTTGTCGCATCGGTCGTTCCCGGCCGGGTGCTTTTTGAAGTCGACGGTCTGCCGGCGGCGGAAAGCCGAGCGGTCCTAAAAGGCGTCGCCTCGAAATTGTCGGTTAAAACCAAAATTGTTGAAAAAACTATATGAAGAAAACTGTCAGGGAATTGAAAAACAAAACGGCCAAAGAATTATTTCAGGAAATAAATAAAATGAGAGTTGAATTGGCAAAGTTGACTATAACCCAGAAATCGAATCCGGCCAAGGACAGAAACACGGTTATGAAAAAGAAAAAACAATTGGCGCGGATGTTGACAGCGCTGACAGAGAAAAATCAGTTAGAAAAAATTAAAAAACTATGAAAAAATTTTTGACAGGAAAAGTAATCTCTACCAAAATGGCTAAAACCGTGACAGTCCAAGTGGAGAGAAAGTTGAGGCACGGCCGGTATAAGAAAGTCATTATCCGCCACAAAAAATACAAGGCGCACGTCGTCGATCTGGATTTGAAAATAGGGGATTCGGTCCAAATCGAAGCCACGCGGCCGATTTCCAAAGACAAACATTTTAGAGTAGTTAAAAAAATCTAAAAAAAGTAAATATGTTACAGCAAAGAACCATGTTGGGCGTCGCCGACAACACCGGAGCAAAGAAGGTGTCGATGATCGGAATGACAAAAAAAGGCAACAGGCGCTTCGCCTATCTCGGCGAAGTCATCAACGTCGCCGTCAAAGAAGCCCTTCCCTACGGTACGGTAAAAAAGGGTGAGGTGGTTTATGCGGTGATTGTGAGAACGCGCAAAGAAAAGAGACGACCGGACGGCAGTTACATCAGATTCGACGACAACGCTTGTGTAATTTTGATGGCGGCGGACGTGAAGGATCCCAAAGGGACGAGAATTTTCGGCCCGATCGCCAAGGAAGTCAAAGACAAGGGGTTTGCCAAAATTGCCAGTTTAGCCGAAGAAATATATTAACTATGAAAATAAAAAAAGGAGACAAAATCAAGGTGGTTGCGGGGAAGGATAAAGGCCGCGAAGGAAAAGTGGAACGGGTTTACGTAAAAGCGGGAAGGGTTTTGATAGAAGGAATAAACCAATACAAAAGGCACGTGAAGAAAAACGAAAAAATGCCTCAGGGCGGGGTCGTGGACGTTCCCCGGCCGATCTCGGTTGCCAAGGTGATGTTGATATGTCCAAAATGCGGAAAACTGGTGCGCACAGGCTACTCGATAGAAAAAAACAAAAAAGTTAGAGTTTGTAAAAAATGTGGGAGCTCAATATGACATTCAAAGACCATTACAATCAGGAGATCAAGAAAAAGCTCATGGTTGAACTCAAGTTGAAGAATACCATGGAAGCGCCGAAGCCTTTAAAGGTAGTTCTCAATGTCGGCGCCGGCGAGGCAGTGACAAGCAAGGGAGTTTTGGAAAAAGTCCAAGAACAGCTGGCGACCATTTCCGGACAAAGGCCGGTACAAACTCATGCTCGAATGTCGATCTCGGCATTTAAGATAAGAAAAGGGTTGCCAATCGGCGTCAAAGTGACGATGAGGGGGAGGTCGATGTGGGAATTTTTAGAAAAACTGACGAAAATTGTCATTCCGCGTCTTCGCGATTTTCGAGGCATCAAGGACAAAAACGTCGACAACCACGGCAACCTTAATTTGGGCTTTTCGGAGCAAACAATATTTCCCGAGATAGAGTTCGACAAAATTGATAAAATAAGAGGCCTCGAAGTGACCGTCGTTACCAACGCAAAGAGCCACGAAAAAGGCAAGAAGTTATTCGAGTTATTGGGAATTCCCTTTAAAAAATAAATATGGCAAAGACATCAGACGAAGTTAAATTTAAAAGAAAACAAAAGTATGAAGTGAGGCAACGCAACCGTTGTCCTTTGTGCGGCCGGGCGAGGGGTTATATGAGAAGGTTCGGCATGTGCAGGATTTGTTTTAGAGAGAAAGCATTGGCGGGTGAAATACCGGGAGTTAGAAAAGTTTCTTGGTAAAAATATGGCAAGATCAACCAAAAAGGGTCCGTATATAGACGAAAAATTAGCAAAAAAAGTTCAGCGTCAGAAAGATAACAAGACGACAGACGCGATTAAAACTTGGGCGCGCAATTCCCAAATATCGCCGGAATTCGTCGGACACAAAATCGCCATCCACAACGGCAGGAAATTCATCGAAGTTTTGATATCGGAGACGATGGTCGGCCACCGGTTGGGCGAATTTTCCCCCACCCGCACCTTTAGAAGTCACGGCAAGGTGACCAAGAAAGTTCTTGAAGCAACCTAATCTATGGAAAACTCTATCAACGATTTAATCATCAGAATAAAAAACGGATATATGGCTCAAAAAGAAATGATCGTTATCCGACACTCAAAATACGCCGTGGAAGTGTTGAAAAAGTTGAAGGAATTAAAGTTTATCTCCGGCTATTCCGAGGCGGGTAAAAAAATAAAATCGATCGAAGTAACATTGACTTATGACAAGAATGTGCCGAAGTTCACCGACGTCGAGATTTTTTCCCGGCCGGGTCGACGGTTCTACGTTTCTTATAAGGATTTAAAGCCGGTTTTGTCGGGGTACGGATACTCTATTCTCTCGACTCCCGTTGGCATTCTCACCAACCGCGAAGCGAGGGCAAAAAAAGTCGGGGGAGAGTTGTTATTTAATATTTGGTAATCAAGAAAAAACAATATGTCAAAAATTGGCCAAAAGAAAATCACCGTTTCCCAATCGGTCAGCATTGAGACGGCCGGACAACTAATCACGGTTAAGGGAGCAGTCGGCTCGGTTGTAATCGAATTGCCGGGCAACCTAACCTTAGAAAAAAGCCAAGGGGAGCTCGTTGTCAAAAGGACGGCGGAGGATAAAAAGAGCAAATCGGTTCACGGCTTATTCCGCCAGCTTCTGTATA
>MGAT01000025.1:8078-22275 GCA_001789855.1 Candidatus Roizmanbacteria bacterium RIFCSPLOWO2_01_FULL_44_13
ATGCCGTCACTGGCGTTGAAAAGCCTTGGGAGAAAAGGCTGGAGGTTGTCGGCACAGGATACAACGTAAAAATGCAGGGCGAAGACTTGGTTTTTAAGCTAGGTTATTCCCACCCGGTCGTTTTTAAAGTTCAAAACGGCATAAAATATCGCGTGGAGGGAAATAACAAACTGGTCGTCGCCGGCGCCGACCGCCAACTTGTCGGCCAGGTGGCCCATCAAATCAAGCTGATCAAAAAGCCGGACGTTTACAAAGGCAAAGGAATTAAGTACGAAGACGAAAAGTTAAGAATTAAGCCGGGCAAAAAGGCTAAGGCCGCTGGGACAGCGGGCGCGCCGGGCGCAGCCGCCTAAAATGCTATGAAAACAATCAACACTGATAGAATTTCAAGAAGAAAAAAAAGAGTGAGCGCCAACATTGCCGGGACCAACCAAAAACCGAGAATAGTGGTATTTAGATCAAATCGCTACATTTATGCCCAAGCAATCGACGACGTGGAAAGAAAGACGCTGGCTTCTTTTTCGGGCAAGGGGATTGAAGGCAAAAAGAGCGAACAAGCCAAGAAAGTCGGCGTAAAGTTGGCAGAAAAATTAAAAACAAAAAAAATCAAGGAAGCCGTTTTCGACAGAAGCTCTTATTCTTATCAAGGCAGGGTTAAAGCGTTGTGCGAGGGAATAAGAGAAGGAGGCATTAAAATTTAAAATCATATGGCCTTTCAAAAAAAACCAAGCATCGACGGAATCGAAGAAAAAGTCCTTTTAATCAAAAGAGTTTCCAAAAAAATTCCCGGTGGCAACTATGTCACTTTTTCGGCGCTCGTCGCCGTCGGAGACCGCAAGGGCAAGGTTGGAATTGGAATGGGACGCGGACAAGAAGTTCCGCCGGCCATCCAAAAAGCGATTAGTTACGCCAAAAAACACATGATCAAGGTGCCCATGAAAGGAAAAACAATTACCCACGAAATCCGCCTCAAATATAAGGCCGCTTTTATCCTTTTGAAACCGGCGCCGGACGGAACCGGTTTGAAGGTCGGTAGCGTCACTCGGGTGCTCTTGGACCTAGCCGGAATTGAAAACGCCTCCGGTAAAATAATAAAATCAAGGAATCAGGTAGTTAATACTTACGCGGTAATCGTTGCTCTGAGCCGTTTGAAAAATTTTTAACCTATGAACTTTTTGTCTAATTTACCCAAAATAAAGAAAAAAAAGCAAAAGCGCCGAGGACGCGGGCTCGGGAGCGGGCGGGGTTCAAAGTCCGGCCGCGGCACGACACGCCACCAAAAGGCGCGCGAGTCGATACCTCTCCATTTTGAAGGAGGGCAAGGGAGAATGGTAAAAAAATATCCGCTCTTGCGCGGTAAAGGGAAAAACAAATCTATAGAGGGAAAGAAATTGGCGATAACAGTCGGTCGGTTAAATATCTTTGCCGACGGAGATACGGTCGACATAAAAGCTTTAAATAAACACGGATTGTTAAAAGAAGGCAAAAGAAAAATAACGGTTAAAATTGTCGCCGGCGGAGAACTTAAGAAAAAATTGACGGTGAAATTGCCAGTATCAAAAGGTGTCAAAGTCACAATTGAGAAGTTGGGCGGAACGGTCCAATCTTAAACCCATGTTTAAAAACATAGTCGAAAAAATCAGCCTTTTGTTCCGCGATCCGGCCATCAGAAAGAAAACGATTTTTACTCTAGGAATTTTCCTGTTTTTTAGATTCTTCGCTTTTCTTCCGGTACCGGCAATAGATATAGTAAAGTTAAAAGCCCTTTTTGCCCAAAATCAGTTTTTGTCTCTTTTGGACATTTTTTCCGGAGGAACGCTCATTAACTTTTCCGTCATGGCGCTGGGTCTAAATCCGTACATCAACGCTTCGATCGTCATTCAGCTTTTGACGGCGATGGTACCGGCGCTCGAGGTTTTATCAAAGGAAGGCGAATATGGCCGGGCAAAAATTAATCAGTACACGAGATTTTTGACCGTTCCTTTGACCATAGTCCAATCTATAGGAATCTTTGTCCTCCTAAAAAATCAGGGGATAGTCGGTAATTTGTCGCCTTTGGAATTCTTTTCTTTTATCGTGACGATGGTGGCCGGGACCTTTATTTTGATTTGGTTTGGGGAGCTGGTGAGCGAGTTCGGCCTGGGCAACGGCATTTCCTTAATCATCTTTGCCGGAATCGTCGGCAGGCTCCCGGTGGTTTTGTCGAGGACGGCGACTGTTCTCACTCCGGAAACGATATTCAACATTGTCATTTTTGTCATTTTGGCGGCCGTCGTCATTACGTCGATTGTTTTTATCAACGAGGCGGTTCGGAAAATTCCCGTTTACTACGCCAAAAGGATTAAAGGAAATAGACTTTACTCCGGAGCGACCAACTTTCTTCCCCTCAAGTTGAACCAGGCCGGCGTCATTCCGATCATCTTTGCCGTGTCTTTTGTTTTGGTGCCGCAGCTTTTGGGAAATTTTTTGATCTATTCCAAAACACCAGCCATCGCCTCAACAGGGAGATTTTTGGCGTCGACATTCGACCCGGCCGGATTCTTTTACAATTTCTTCTATTTTGTTTTGGTCATCGGCTTTACCTTTTTTTACACGGTGGTCGTTTTCAATCCGCAAAAGATCGCCGAGGAAATCCAGAAGCACGGCGGATTCATCCCCGGCATTCGACCCGGCCAAGCGACTAAAGCTTATCTTGACGCGATCGTCTATAGAATTACAACCGTCGGAGCGGTATTCCTGGGTATGATTGCTATTTTGCCGTCTCTTTTGTCTAAAGTGACCGGAGTCACCAATTTGGTTATCGGGGGAACGGGAATTTTGATCGTCGTCTCGGTGATTCTGGAAACGTTCAAAATGGTCGAGGCGCAGCTGATGATGAAAAGTTATGACAAATTTATTAAATGAAAAAAAGCTCGATACCGTATTTCTCGGGAACCGCTGCGCTTGCAAACGAACGTTCCCTCAAAATAGGTATCTGCGCTTTTGATTTAATAATTATTTAAAATATTGTATGGCAAAGAAAGGATCACGAGTATTAGTCGGTTTGGTTTGCGAAGTTTGCAAGAGGCAAAATTATGTAGTGGAAAAAAATAAGGTTAATACCACTTCTCCCTTAAAACTTAAAAAGTATTGCAGAAGTTGTAAAAAACACACGACACACAAGGAAAGTAAAAAGTTAGACTAATATTATGAAACTAGTTCTTATTGGCGTCCAAGGGTCGGGAAAATCAACGCAAGGAAATTTGTTGTCACAACAACTGGGAATTCCATATTTTTCGACCGGCCACATTTTCCGCCAGCTGGCGAAAGAAAAAACCAAATTGGGCCTTTATATCAAGACGGTGATCAATACCGGCATGCTGGTTCCGGACGAAAAAACCATAGAGATTGTAAATGCCTATTTGGAACGACCCGAATACAGAAAGGGTTATATCCTGGACGGGTTTCCGCGGACAATCGCCCAGGCGGAGAAATTCGTAAACAACGTCGATAGGGTAATATATTTAGAAATTCCGGATAAGGACGCGATCTACCGCTTGGTCTATCGAAACACCCAAATTCGTGAGGACGAAACGATCCCGGCGATCAAAAAAAGAATAGAATCGTTCAAGAAATTTACTATTCCGGTTTTGGATTACTACCGCCGGGAGAAAAAATTGATCGAGATAGACGGCACACAAACTATTGCAAAAGTAAATAAGCAAATTTTAAAAAGTCTCGGCAAACAGTTGATAAAAGACAAGGTGGAGAGCTGGAAAGTCAAGGAAAAAAAGATCGTTGCCTTGGTCGGGCTGCCCGGGGTCGGGAAAACCGACGCCGCCAACTTCTTCAGAGAAAAAGGGTTGCCGGTAATTTCTTTTGGCCAGGCGATTAACGAGTACATCGAGAAAAATAATTTACCGCACGTCGAGAAAACCCACAAAAAAATCAGGCTGGAGCTTCGAGCCAAATACGGCATGGCGGCGATGGCGTGTCTTAACGAAAAAAAAATAAAAAAAACCTTGAAGGACAATATGATTGTCGTCGTCGACGGCCTAAGAAGCTGGCAGGAATATACCCATTTGAAACAGGTTTTACGGCAGGTAAAAATATATTTAGTCGCGATCTACGCGGACAAAAATCTACGCTGGGACCGGTCAATTACCAGAAGCCACCGCAAAAAACTTTATGGAGAAGAAAGGGATCTCGACGAACTCATAGGGATCAATATGGCTCCGACCTTGGCCTACGCCGATTTTTTGATAAAAAACAACTTCTCCCTCGCAGACTACCACGACAAGTTAGAAGAAGTTTACCGAACCATTTATTACACCTGATGATTGACTACAAGACCGAAGAAGAGATTCTTCTTATGAAAGAAGGAGGAAAAAGATTAAGGAAAGTCGTTTCGCGCCTGGCGCCAGAAATCAGAGTCGGACAAACCACGCAGGATTTGGATAAAAAAGCCGAAGAATTAATCAGAAAAATTGGAGGCAAACCGTCGTTTAAAAAAGTTAAAGGCTATTTATGGAGTACCTGTTTGTCTATAAACGAACAGGTAGTCCACACGCCGCCCTCACATAGGCAGCTCAAAGACGGAGATGTTTTGACGATTGACATAGGCATGTTTTACCGAGGATTTCACACCGATTTTTCCACCACCCTGATTGTCGGTGGGGACGCGAATGAAGAAAAACGAGTATTTTTGGAAACCGGAAAGAAAACCTTGGACTTGGCGATTAAGGAAGCCAAATTAGGGAACAAAATCAGCGACATTTCGTCGGCAATAGAAAAAAAGATTACCGGTGCCGGCTATTTCATTATGAAAGAGCTGACGGGCCACGGAGTCGGGAGAGAATTGCACGAAGACCCGTTTGTTCCCGGCTACGTCGACCGGAGGGATCAAAAATCGATTACGATCAAACCCGGTTTGGTAATTGCAATAGAAGTCATTTATGCGGCAGGGTCAGAAGACATCAAGCCCGAGCCTAAAGACGACTGGTCAATCATATCGGCCGACCGCAGCTTGACGGCCTGTTTCGAACACACAGTGGCAATAAGCAAAAAAGGCACATTAATATTAACGTAAAGACATAAGCAACCCTCGATATCGTATTTCTCGGGAACCGCTGCGCTTGCAAACGAACGTTCCCTCAAAATAGGTATCTGCGGGTTTCTTTCTTAATTTTCGTATGTATAATTACCTTTTTTGTGCTAAAATATAAGGCTTATGAAAGATAATGTCCTCGTGGTCGAGGGCGAGGTAGTCGAAAATTTGCCGAACACCCTTTTTAAAGTCAAGCTCGACCAAAGCGAAAAAATAATTTTATGCTATTTGTCGGGAAAAATGAGAAAAAATTATATTAAAATTTTGCCTGGAGACCGTGTTAGGGCCGAAATGACGCCCTACGACCTGAACCGGGGAAGAATCGTCTATAGGATATGAAAATAAGATCGTCGATTAAAAAAATTTGTCCGAAGTGCAAGATCGTCAAAAGGAAAGGAAAGTTATACGTGGTTTGCTCAAACGTTAAACATAAACAAAAACAAGCATAAATAATATGGCGCGATTACTTGGAATTACATTACCGGACGAAAAAAGGATCGATTACGCCTTGACGCTTTTGTACGGAATTGGCTGGAGTAATGTCGTCAAGGTTCTCGACCAATCAAAAGTTCAGCCGTCAAAACGGGTCAAGGAGGTTACCGAGGAAGAATTTAAAAAGATTACCGAGGTAATCGAAAAAAACTTTAAGGTCGAGGGAGAATTGAGGGAACAACTGACAGAGGACATTAAAAGATTGCGTGAAATCGGGAGCTACCGGGGGAGTCGCCACGCCAAGGGTCTGCCCGTCAGGGGGCAGCGAACTAAAAGCAACGCCCGCACGAAACGCGGCAAGAGAAAGACCGTCGGCGCCCTGCGAAAGGAAGCTTGGGCAAAGTTAGAGTCGGGTAAGCCGGGAGCAACAACAGGAGCCGCAGCCGAGGCGCCTACAGAGGCAACGGAAAAACCGGCAAAATAAAATACTATGGCAAAACAGAAAACTCAAAAAACAGTCGAGAAGGGAAGAATTTATATTACCGCCACTTTTAACAATACCTTAGTGACGATTGCCGATGAAAAAGGTAATCCGTTTGTCGTCGGCTCAACCGGGATGCACGGATTTACCGGGACGAGAAAATCAACACCGCACGCCGCGACCGTTACGACCGAGACAGCGGTAAATAAAGCCATCAACCAATACAATCTAAGGTTCGCCGATATCTTTATCAAAGGAATAGGCCCGGGAAGAGAAGCGTCCTTAAGAGCAATTAAAGCCACAAATCTTGAAATTAACCGCATTATCGATATTACGCCGGTTCCCCACAACGGGGTAAGGCCGCCCAAAATAAGGAGAGTATAAAAATGAGATATCTTGGTCCAAAAAATAGAATTGCGCGACGCGAAGGAATCGACCTCGGATTAAAAACACCGGGGTCCAAGTCCCACGCCCGCCTTTTAAAAAAACTGAACGTTCCTCCCGGACAACACGGAGGGCGCGCCGGCCGCCGCAAAGTCTCGGAGCGGGCGGTTCAACTCAGGGAAAAGCAGAAATTGAGATTTCTTTTTGGTTTGACGGAGAGACAGTTAAAAAACTATTTTAAAAAAGCCGTCTTCAAAAAGGGAAATACTGCGCTCTACGTATCACAGTATCTGGAAAAGAGGTTGGACAACATCGTTTATCGTTTGGGGATGGCCCCGACCAGGGCGGCTGCCCGCCAACTGATTTCCCACGGACACGTCGCCATCAACGACAAAAAGATGGCGGTGGCTTCCTATCAAGTCAGAGTAGGAGACAAGGTTTCTTATAAAAAGGAAGCGACGATGAAGATTCCCTATGTAGAAAAGACGTTGGCCAATAAAGACATCATCGTCCCGAGTTGGCTAGAAAAAAAAGCCGTCGCCGGGCGTCTCACCGCCGAGCCCAGTATCGACGAGATCGGAAAACAGATAAATTTGAGATTAATAATCGAGTATTATTCTCGATAAATTAACAGTTTTAATTTTTTATATGCTCAATCCCAATTTTACGACCGTTAAAACGGAAGAGGGAAATTATGGTAAGTTTGTTTTTGAACCATTGCACCAAGGTTTCGGTCAAAGCCTGGGTCACGCTTTGCGCCGGACTCTACTTTCCGCCCTTTCCGGAGCCGCCATTACCAACGTCAAGATCGAAGGAGCCGACCACTTGTTCACGACTATTCCCGGATTGAAGGAATCGGTTCTAGACGTTGTTTTAAATTTGAAAGAGCTGAAATTCGACGTTTCGGAAGGCGGCCCTTATAAAATAAAGATCAACGTCAAGGGCGCCAAAAAGGTTACCGCAGAGGACGTCGAAGGCGAGCTCTCGCCGGTAAACCGCGACCTCTACATCGCCGAGCTCAGCGAAGAAAAAGGCCGCCTGCAAATAGAGGCAATTGTCGAAGTCGGCGTCGGTTATTCGGCCGTTAGCGAAAGGGATAAAAAAGAATACGGGTTTATTCCGGTCGACGCCTTTTTCTCGCCGATCAAAAAAGTTAACATCAAGGTCGAAGAAGCGCGCGTCGGAAGAAAAGCCAATTTTGACAAGTTGACGGTTGAGATATGGACCGATGGATCGACCAGCCCGGAGTCGGCCTTAAAAGAGGCGACCAACTTATTGTCGAACCATTTCAGCTATATCTTGTCTGGCCGTGACGTACCAGCTCCTAAATCTAGCGAAGGAGAAGGCCAGGCGGAAAAAGAAGCCATCGACAAAAAACTATACGAGATTATTATCGACGAACTGAATCTCCCTTCCCGAGTTATCAATGCCCTTTTGAGGGAGAAGATCGAAACGGTCGCCGATTTAATCAAGGCGGGCCGGCCGAAGTTGATGGATATGAAGGGAGTCGGTAAAAAATCGATCCAGCTAATTGAAGAAGAATTAAAAAAGATGGGGATAGAATTAGTATGAGGCACGGATTCAAAAAACCAAAATTTGGCCAGGGGTACGACGCCGGTCGGGCACTGATGAGAAAATTGACGGTCAATTTTCTCATGACCGGCAAGATCAGAACAACCATCGCGCGCGCCAAGGCGGTCAAGCCAGAGGTAGAAAAATTGGTGGGGAAAATAAAATCGATGACCGAAGCGGACAAAAATAATTTGCTGAATAAATTGGGCAATGTGAGCCGCCTCGAGGATAGATTTAAAGATATTACCACCGCCTTGTCGACAGTCAAAAGCGGCTACACGCGGATCGTCAAGCTCGGCAGGCGCCAGGCGGACGGATCAGAAATGGGAGAGCTGACTTGGGCATACCCGGTGGTGTTAACGGACAAAACAAAAAAAGAGTCAAAAGTTACACCAAATGCGAATAAAAAATGAAACCAACCCAAACGACAAAGTCGGTTAAGGGAAAAGATATTAAAAGAGATTGGCATCTCATCGACGCCAAAGGAAAAGTTTTAGGAAGGTTGGCTCCGGAAATCGCCTCCCTCCTGCAGGGAAAACACAAGAGAAACTATGTTTCCTATCTCGATTGCGGCGACTACGTGGTGGCTGTTAATGCCGCCGCGGTCAGACTTACCGGCCGGAAAGAATCATCAAAAATCTACACGCGTTATTCGGGTTATCCCGGCGGTTTAAAAACCGTCGCTGCCTCCGCATTACGGACCCAAAATCCAGGAAAGATGATTGAAAACGCCGTTTCCGGAATGCTGCCTAAAAACAAATACCGCTCTGACAGGTTGAGAAGGCTATATCTTTATAAAGATGAAAACCACGAATTTAAAAATAAATTTACAAAAAAATAAATCGCTATGGCAAAAAAAACCAAGAACGCTCAATATTTTGAAGGCATCGGGCGAAGAAAGTTCGCAGTCGCTCGAGTTCGCCTCTATTTGGTCAACCGCAGCAAAACCGCCGAAGTCAATGGTCAATCTATGAAGGCCGGTGATTGTCTCATTAACGACCAGGCATTAGCTACCTTGCCCCTGTCTTCTTGGGAAAAGAACTTCCTTCTTAGTCCCTTGCGTTTGACAGAGAATCTGGAAAGATTTGTCGTGACCGTGATGGTTTCAGGGGGAGGAAAAAACGGTCAAATCGAGGCCATCGTTCATGGTTTAGCCAGGGCAATAGAGTTGGTTGATCGAGCCCAATACCGGCCAATTCTGAAAAATCAGGGCCTATTGCGGCGGGACGCGAGAACACGGGAAAGAAGAAAAGTTGGTACAGGAGGAAAAGCAAGACGCGTTAAGCAGTCGCCAAAGCGATAATAAACCAATGTATGACAGATCTTTCAATTATAATTGTCTCCTTCAATACAAGAGAAATTACCGAACGCTGTCTAAAAAGTCTGCACGCTAATTTTAATAGATACAGCCTTAATTACGAAGTCATCACGGTCGACAACGGATCAATAGACGACAGCCCAAGAATGCTCCAGGAATTGAAAAAATCTTGGCCGAACTTAAAGGTGGTCGTATCCAAGAAAAATTTGGGCTTTGGACGGGGCAACAACTTGGGTTTGAAAACTGCCCGTGGCAAATACATTTTATATTTAAACTCCGACGCAATCGTTACCGATATAGACTTTAGAGATCTGATCAATCTTTTTACATTGAGAAAGGAATTAGGTGCCGTTACCGTTAAGGTAGTTTTATCCAATGGCAAAATCGACCCGGCTTCGCACCGTGGTTTTCCTACTCCTTGGAGTTCCCTAACATATTTTTTGGGACTGGAAAAGTTGTTTAGGAATATTCCCGTTTTGAATAGAGTTTTTGGCCAGTATCATCTGGTCCATCTCAACCTTGCTACCATTCATGAAATTGACGTTCCGACCGGGGCATTTCTCATGACGCCGAGGAGAGTCGTCAAAAAAATCGGCGGATTTGACCCGGCATATTTTGCTTATGGCGAAGATGTCGAGTTGGCTTATAGAATAAAAGAGACGGGATACAAGATTTTGTATTATCCTCTTTGGTCGGTCTTGCATTTGAAATCGGTTTCCGGATTGAAAAAGAAAACCGACCCGAGATTACGGTCAAAAATCCGTTACCATTTCTATAACGCGATGAAGATCTTCTACAGGAAACACTACGAAAGAAAATACCCGTGGATTTTAAACAGGTTGATTTATTTGGCGATTGATTTAAAAAAGAAAATTTCATCATGAAAAAAATTGGGATCGACGCCAGGCTCTTGCGACAGACTGGGGTGGGAACATATCTTGAGAACCTTCTCCATTATCTGGACAGACAAAAAATCTCCGACATTTCTTTTTATGTTTATTTAATGTCAGAAGACTTCGACAAAACTGTCTTCAAAAATAAAAAAATTATTAAAAGAAAAGCGGATTTCCGCTGGCACACGATTGGAGAACAACTAGGATTTCTCTGGGCGCTATATCAAGACAAACTCGACCTAATGCATTTTACCTATTTCAGTTACCCCTTCTTCTATATGAGAAAATTTATGGCGACCGTCCATGATGTTACTCTTCTTAATTTTAAAAGCGGAAAGGCTTCTTCCAAAAGTGAACTGCTTTACCAAATAAAGTACTTTTTTTTTAAGATTCTATTCGAAAATCAAATCAGAAAGGCAGCTAAAATTATTACTCCCACCCGCACTGTGAAAAAGCAGTTGGTAGAAATATTCGGACGGGAAATCAAGAAAAAAACCCTTCCCATTTACGAAGGAGTAGATTACCGAGTCCTGAAAGAAAAAGAAAATAAAAAATTGGAAGGAAAATTTGAAGACTTTTTTATCTATGTCGGTAATTTTTATCCCCACAAAAACGTCGAAAGGTTGATCGCGGCATTTTCAAAATTGAAAAAGCCGTCGTCGCTCATTTTGATGGGTCCGGACGACTATTTCACCAAAAGGTTAGAACCGTTGGTTGCCTCGAAGAAGAACGTTCATCTTATCAAAAATTCGCCCACATCCGACCTAATCTTTTTTTATAAGAATGCCAGAGCCTTGATCCACCCATCCTTCTCCGAGGGGTTTGGATTGCCCTTGGTCGAGGCGGCTCATTTCGGCTGCCCGATCATCGCCTCAAATATACCGGTTTTTAAAGAACTGTTTGGCGGGAGTTATATTTCGTTTAATCCTTATGACGTTTCGGATATCGCCCGCGCCATAAAAGTGAGTTTTGCTAAAAAAACTAAACCGGACTATTCCCAAATCATGAAAAAATTTTCTTTCCAAAAAATGACACGGAAAACACGGAATATTTATATAGAGTTAACTAAATAAAGCACAGATATCTATTTTGAGCGAACGTTCGTTTGCAAGCGCAGCGGTTCGCGAAAAATACGGTATCGAGCTTTTTGATATTAGTTTATGAAATATAAAAAAATCGCCATTGTTTACGACTGGATAGATAAATGGGGTGGAGTAGAGAGGGTTCTTTTAACTCTCCATGAAATGTTTCCTAAGGCAACTTTTTTTACTTCGGTCTACAATCCTCTGCGCGCCGCCTGGGCAAAACGACTAAAGATAAAAACCTCCTTTATGCAAGGGCTACCGGGTTTTATAAAGAGGCAAAGAATTATTTCCACACCCCTCTATCCCTTTGCCTTTGAATCTTTTAACTTTAATGAGTTTGATTTGGTGATTTCCGTGACTTCGAGTTTTGCCAAGTCGATAATCACCCAGCCGGGAACTTTGCACGTTTGCTATCTTTTGACTCCCGCCCGATTTTTGTGGAGCCACGAAAAAGACTATATAAGAAGTCCTTTGGCTAGATTTCTTTTGGGCGGTTACCTGGACTATTTAAAATCATGGGATAAAACTTCGGCGCAAAGGCCGGACAAAATAATTTCGATTTCCGGCGCTGTCAAAAATAGAGCTAAGAAATATTATGGCCGTGATAGCGGAATGATTTATCCGCCGTTTGATACTAAATACTGGACAAAAATTAAGAACGCTTCGTTAGATCCTTCAGTCGCTTCGCTCCTTCAGGATGACCTAAAGGGCGGATATTTTTTGATCGTTTCACGGCTCGAACCATACAAAAAAATCGACCTAGCGACTAGAGTCTTTAACAAGAGAAAGGAGAAGTTGGTAATAGTGGGGGAGGGAAGTGAAGAAAAAGCTTTAAAAAAAATTTCAGGAAAAAATATTATTTTTTTATCGCGCCTAACTGACACGGAATTATCCGTCCTATACAAAAACGCGGAAGCGCTAATCATGACGCAGGAGGAAGACTTCGGTTACGTGGCCCTAGAGGCGGCATTTTTCGGCTCGCCGGTAATTTCTTACAGAAAAGGGGGGGCAAGAGAAATTATAATAGAAGGTAGAACGGGAATTTTTTTTGATAAACAATCAGAAAGATCGTTGCAGGGCGCAATTGAAAGATTCGCCAAAATCAAGTACAATTTAAGGACGAAGACGAAAAAGTACGGTCACGACAATGTTAAACGTTTTGACAAAGAGGCATTTAAAAAGAAATTAAAGGCTATTTTATGAAAGCAATTATTTTTGCCGGAGGAACAGGAACAAGACTATGGCCGTTGTCTCGAAAAAAATCTCCAAAACAATTTGAAAAGTTGATTGGCAACCGTTCCACCCTTCAAGCCGCAGTCGACAGGCTGTTGCCGGATTTCAAGCACGAAGACGTCTATATCTCGAGCAACTTAATTTATAAAGATCTTATTCTCGAGCAGCTTCCGGAAATCCCAAAAAAAAATCTATTTTTTGAGCCGGTAAAAAAAGACGTCGCTCCGGCGATCGCCTTGACGATGGGGATTTTGAGTAAAATGGTGCCAACGGAGCCGATCGCCATCCTTTGGAGCGACCACCTGGTTAAGCGAGTTCACCTGTTTCGGAAAATCATCAAAGTCGCCTCCGATATCATAAAACGGGATCCGAACAAAATTATTTTCATTACCCACAAGCCCCGCTTTCCCAGCGTGAATCTTGGATACGTTCACTTTGGACGCGCCATCGATTCGAAAGCGGGAGTAAAATTTTGGGAATATAAAGGAATGAAGTACCGCCCGAATGAAGCGACGGCGAAAAAATTCGTTGCCGCTGGTACTTATGGATGGAATCTTGGATATTTTGTCACCACGCCGCAATTTATCTACAAAGCTTTTGAGCGCTATGCGCCCAATATCTACAAAAATACCGAAAATATTTTGCGCCATTATGGAAAAAAAGACTACGAAAACATTCTCAGGCAAGAGTATGGAAAGATAGAAAGCATTAGTTTTGACAATGCGATTTTGGAGAATCTCGATAAATCGAGCGCCGAGGTCGTGGTCGAAGACATCGGGTGGAGCGACGTCGGGAGTTGGGAGGCTTTGAAAGAAGCCCTCCAGTCTCACTCTTACGAAAACGTCATCCGCGGCCGAGTCTATCTCGACCACGTCCGCGACTCCCTTATTTATAATTACGACGACGACAAATTCATCGTCGGCGTAGATCTCGACGAAAATATTATCGTCAACACTTCAGACGTCATTCTCATCGCCAAAAAAAATTCGATGCCAAAAGTTAAAAAATTGGTCGAAAGCTTCAGCGGCACCGATAAAGAAGATCTCACCTAAATTATGAGTTATCAAAAATACTTTAAAAGAATCATTGATATTTTCGTGGCAATTGTTTTATCGTTTATTTTCCTACCGGTTTGCCTTATCTCGGCAATTATGATCAAACTCGACTCGTCGGGGCCGGTTTTGGCTGACGTTCCGGAAAGGATCGGCGCGGGGGGACGCAAATTTAAAATGTATAAATTCAGGTCGATGATTACCAACGCCCATTATTTATTGAGGACGGACTCGCGGTTTAAAAAACTATTTAAGGAATACAAACAAAGCAGTTATAAACTGAAAAAAGATCCTCGGGTAACAAGGGTGGGAAAGTTTATCAGGAAGCATTCGATCGATGAAATTCCGCAACTTCTCAACGTTATAAAAGGGGACATGAGTATGGTCGGGCCGCGCGCCTATTACCCCGACGAGCTCGACAACCAGTTAGAAAAGTATCCCCATACAAAACGGTTGGTAAAAAAAGTTTTATCGGTCAAACCAGGAATCACCGGCCTCTGGCAGGTAACCGGCAGGAGCGAAATAAACTTTGACAAAAGGATTGGCATCGACGCCAAATATGTGAGCTCGATGTCTTTCTGGACAGACATTTATATTATGGTCAAAACTCCGGTTGTGATGGTCACCGGCCGGGGAGCGGTTTGATATAATTTAAAGATAT
>MGAT01000025.1:22383-24348 GCA_001789855.1 Candidatus Roizmanbacteria bacterium RIFCSPLOWO2_01_FULL_44_13
AAAAGCGAAGGTCAACACCCTCATGGCTTCGGCGCGCGAACTGAAAAATGTTTTTGCCCAAAACGACATCACTCTTTTAAAGGCAAAGCTCGGAGATTTTTCTAAGGAATATCAGGATTTTGGAAAAACCGCCCGTTCGCTTTACTGGGCTTCCTTCATTCCCTATGTGGGCGATTTCCGAGCCGGAGTGGAAGCAGGAGAATATATGGTCAAGGCCGGAGTCGAGTCGGTCGCCGCGATCGAGCCTTATGCCGATCTCATCGGCTTTAAAAAAGGCGAAAGTTCATTCGTAGAAAAATCATCCGAAGACAGATTGCAAACCGCGGTCTTGACACTCGACAAGTTGGTGACAAAAATCGACCCGATCGCCGCCGACATCGAAGCCGCCAACGCCAAAATTGCCACAATCAATCCGAACATTTATCCGAAAAAATTCGGAAAAACGATCATAAGGGAGAACCTCGTTAATGTCAAGGAGCAATTTGAAGGGGTCGCCTCTCTCTTTGTCAAAGCCAAACCTTTGATCAAGAGATTACCCGAAATTCTAGGCAGCGATGAAGAAAAAACCTACCTTATTCTTTATCAAAACGACAAAGAAAGACGGGCCACCGGCGGATTTTTGACATTCTACGCCGTTTTCAAAGTCAAGGGCGGAAAAATCACGATCGCGAGTTCAAATGACATCTATTCCTTGGACGAATCCATTTCGGCTCACCCGACGGCGCCCCCGGAAATCCTCACCTATCACAAAGGAGTGAGTACATTCAATATTCGCGACAGCAATCTTTCACCCGACTTTGTCGAATCGGTTAAATTATTTGAAAGCCTGTATCAAAAAAGCGGCGCCAGAGTCGAGTACGACGGCATCATCGCCATGGACTCGAAAATCTTGGTCGACATGTTGACGATCTTCGGCGACACCGAGGTTTCCGGAGTTAGGTTCTCGGCCGAGGAGGATCAAAGATGCGACTGTCCGCAGGCGATTTACACCTTGTTTGACATTGTCGACAGGCCGGTCGGGTACTTCCGAGAAAACCGCAAGGGAATTTTGGGGGACTTAATGTATGCCTTGTTTTACAAGGCGATCGGTTATTCGCCTTCGAAATACTGGGGAACGTTGATGCAGACGATGTACAAAAACATGGAGGAAAAACACATCCTCCTTTATTTCATCGACAAAGAACTCCAACAGTCGGTAGAACAGATTAATTTCGCCGGAAGAATAAATATTAACAAAGGCGACTATCTCCACATCAATAGTGTGAATTTCGCCGGCGCCAAAGCCAACCTGTTTGTCAGCGAAGAAATAGAATCGCAAACCAATGGAAAGAGTCGGGAAGTGACGGTTGACTTTAGGAATCCTTACCCGCACTCCGACTGCAGTCTGGAACGGGGCGGTTTATGTCTCAATGCCACCCTAAGAAACTGGATCAGGCTCTATGTGCTAAAGGGCTCGAAGCTTATTAGCTTTGAGGGGTCTTTGAAAAAAGTCCAGACCTACGACGAGCTCGGCAAAACCGTCTTTGAAGGCTATCTCGAGGTGCCAACGCAAGGCAAGGCCACCGTCATCGTCAAATATACTTTGCCGTCTGGAGTGTCAACAGACTCCTTATTGATTCAAAAACAGCCTGGCGTTACCAATCAAAAATGGACTGTCAAATTCGGCAACAAAAAAGTCTTCGACGGAATCTTAGATAAAGACAAAGAGGTAAAGTAGAATTATCTCTTAATCCATCTTTTTATTTCATCTTCAAAGATTTTTGAGATATGCGGTTGGAAATAATTTAATCCGTTGGGAGACAGAATAACTCTTGTCATAATAAGGGGATGCCCCTCGGTTATTTCCGGTAATTTATTTTGGAACTCTGACTTTAATAAATTTGGGTACTTTTTGAGTAAATCCATTAGATTATTCCAAATAGGTATTGCGGTACGAAATAGTCTATTTTCTTTTGATGCGAAATC
>MGAT01000026.1:0-1601 GCA_001789855.1 Candidatus Roizmanbacteria bacterium RIFCSPLOWO2_01_FULL_44_13
CACCTTCAGGCTTTTTTTGAATTGATGCGCCGGGACGGAAATTTCAAAACGGTGGCTTTCCAAACTATCAATAAGACCGACGTCGGTTATAATTTTGTTTTGAATTTGGAGGAATGGAAAAAATAGTCTTGCCAAAAGAACTGTTGACCAAGAAAGCCCGGGATTATACCGTGGCGGTCCTGTTTTTGTTGATTTTCTCCGGCTTTATTTTCTTTGCCATAAGGCCGTCTTTAATCACGGCGGTTTCCATAAATAAAGAAAGAGTAGATTTGGAGAAAGTAGACAGTCTCTACGAAAACAAAATCATGGATGTTGCCGAGGTCCAATCCCAGGTCGAAATCAGCCGCGACGATCTTTATTTGCTCGACCAGGCGGTGTCTCGGGCGCCGGAAGTGAACAAAATGGTAGAAGACGTCAAGATTACCGCCGACAACAATAATTTTTTTATCACCAAAGCCAACATCGCCGACGTAGACCTAAGGAAGACAAGCAAAAAAATGAACAGCATCAAGTTGATCGTCGAGGGGACGACCAATTTTGAAGACCTGAAGAAAATGATTGACGAATTGTTGAATCAAAGAAGGCTGAAAACGCTTGAAAAAGTTGTCATAACGCGCGATCTGGAGGCAACGACCTCTGGAACGATTCGCGTCATTATGACGGTTGACGGATTTTATCTATGAACAAAAAAGAAATTCTCTTATTGTCTATTGGGATATTTTTGACCGTGGTCGCCTGGTTGGTCGCCGACATTTACCACGCCGCCACCGAAGAAAAAATAAAACAAAGAGTCGAACTGACGATTCTTAAAAAATATCAAGTAGAAGAAAAAATATTAGAGGAATTGAGGGTTCGTTCGGAGTAAAATTGGATTATGCTATACTCGCAATTTTATTTTAGAGATAAGGGCAAAATACCGATTCCTTTGGCGGCGGTTCTACTTTTTGTGGTTGCCCTGCTCATGGGAAGCGTTTTTCTTAAAACTGGCCCAGCGTCTTTGCGAGCTTCCAAAAAAAACGCCAAAAGAATCGAGGTAACCAATTTATCTCCGGTCCAAGCATCGGTATTCTGGCAAAGTGAGCAAATCGAAGAGGGCTTTCTTTTTTACGGCAGCAGTTTAAACGCCGTTAATACTTTAGCCCTTGACGACCGTGACGTCGCCTCCAAAAAAAGTCGGTATCTGAATCATTACGTTACTTTAAGAAATCTGGAGGCGGGTCAAACCTATTTTTTTAAGTTGGTATCAGGGAGGGGAGTAATTGTTAAGCCCGATGGAGTGCCGTTTAGTTTCAAAACTCCCCGAACAATGGGCGCCCCTTCATCTTTGTCTCCGGCTCATGGGACCGTGCTCAAAGAAAGTCTGGCCGGCGAGGAAAATGCTCTGGTTTTGTTGGCGGTCGATAATTTTTATTCGATGTCAACCCTGACCAAATCATCGGGCGAGTGGCTCATTCCCTTAAATTCTTTTTTCGAAACCCAAAGCCTTGAAAACAAAATTCCTGCTAACACGGCCGCGGTGAAAATAGAAATCTTGAGCGAGGACAATAAAAACTCCGTATTGACAGGTCAGATAAATCAACTGTCGCCGGTGGCCTCGACCA
>MGAT01000026.1:1740-15957 GCA_001789855.1 Candidatus Roizmanbacteria bacterium RIFCSPLOWO2_01_FULL_44_13
ATTAATTAAAGGAGTGGCTTTACCGCAATCCCAAGTATTTATTACGGTCAATTCTTCTAAAACCTTTTCGGCGACACTGACGGCTGACCGTGACGGCAATTGGAGCTATTTGCTGCCGGAGAACCTAGAATTAGGAGCTCACACGATAACGATAAGGACGAAAGACAACCAAGGAAAAGAAGTAACGTTGACGCGCAATTTTACGATTGTCGCCAACGACAATGCCGGTCGGGTCTTGGGGGAAGCGACCAATTCGGCGACTTTGACGGGAACGCCGACATTAACGCCCACCCCGACGACCTCATCTGTCCCGACCGCAACTGCCTCCGCGGCTCCAACCATTCCGGTCGCCGGAGTGAGCGCTCTTTTGCCGGCGATCTTCGGCCTCTCTTTTATTATTGCCGGTCTAGGAGTTCTTCTTGTTTTTTGACCCCGTTTTCAGTTAAAATGAGTATTAATGGATATTTTTAATATTTTAGGCTACATCAACAAATTGAGCCTGGTGGCGTTTGTTGTCACGTTGGGAGTCTTGCTCTACCAAGTTTATCTTCTAAAAAAAGATTCTTCTCAATCGCACGAAGAACCGGTTATTCCGGACTTCAATGAAAACATCGCCAAGCCAGTCTTGAACTATACTAAATTGGACCAGTCGATTGGCAAAGGAGAGGTTCCCAAGAATAATACGAATTTAATTATTTTAATCGTAACGACAATTGCCATTATTTCTTTTTTGTCGTTTACCATTTTTGCAAAAAACAGCCCTCGGGCACCGACTAGCGATACTGAACCATTAGTAAAACTAGTTGCCTCAAAGGGAATTAAAATATATGATGATAAATGGATTGAGCTAAAAGAAGACGAATTGGCAACCATGTCAGCCGGGACGGCGATAATTATTGCCCTGGACAAGCCGGATATAGAAAACATCGACAAAGCAAGAATTAGAGTCAATCAGTCGAGTTGGTCAGTCGATGACGAAAGTCTGAAGTTCGACGAGACACGCCGAGTTTATTATCGCGACTATATTGTTGCCACAGACTCGAGCTTTATTAAAGCAGAAGCCCAGCTCCATTCATCAGTTGACGGCTGGCTAGGGGAATAAAATGAATCAAAACTTAAAAACAACTTTAACCATAGGAGGAATTTTCGTTCTTTTGGGACTTTCAATCTTTTTTTATTTTCGATTTATCGCCGGCCGACCTTCAACCATAGAGAAACCCCAGAAAATAGTTACTAAGGCGCAAAATAAAACTTATCTTAAATATGTCGCCCTAAGTAACCAAGAGCCGACGACGGCTCCGACGGCAACACCCACAGAAATATTGTCACCGACTCCTACCGACGCTGCCTCTGGTATTACGTCGACTGAAATATCGACTCCGAGCCCCAGCCCGACAGAGATAATTGTCGCCCTAGCAACGCCTACGAATTCCGCTACCGATGAGGCCCAGATTACCACCGAGCCGACGGCAATTGCCCAATTGCCAACAACCGGATTAATTCAAGGAAGTATCATTATTTTTCTAATCGCAGCTTCGATGATTATTTTCGCCTTCGTTCTCTAGACGGCATTTAATGAGGGAATGGATCTTATCGTAATTGCCCCCGCCCGGGATCAGTACCCAGCGGTAGTCGTACGTATCCGAAATCGGCGGATTTTCGAATAAGGTTTCTTCCAAAGTCAGTTTATTCAGTTCGAAATTTTTTCTTAATATAATATTTTTTGCGATTATGGCCAACTGTTGGTTGGATACGTCTCTTTTTATCAAACTGTTTAACAGTTCGTAGAGTCTATTGTAGCTTTCTAAATTCCGTTTTTTTGCCATGTCAATCATGGTATTTTTGACGGCGTCGATGACTTTTTGTTGGCGCGCCTCGCGGCCGAAATCGGTTCCTTCAGGGCCCTCGGCGTTACGGGATCGGACAAATTTTAGAGCTGTTTCTCCGTCCATTTTTGTTAGGCCTTTTTTAAAAGAGACCGTTTCATATCGGCAAAGATATTCCAGGTCGGTGCCTCCGCAGTCGTCATTTTCTTTGCCTTCGATCGGGAATTTTTTATCAGTAAACGACCTTTCGACGTTGACCTCTATTCCGCCCAAAAAGTCGATTAGCCCCTTGAACTTGTCGAAGTCGATCACTGCCGCGTAAGGAATGGGCAGGCCGACGATTCTTGATACTTCCGCCCTGGCCAGGGTGAAACCCCCGCCGTCCTTCTTCGCCTCCTCGCCATAGGCGTAAGCGGAATTGATTTTATCCCTCAAAGCCGGACTCCAGATGTCGCGGGGAATGGAAATGGTCGCGAGTTTATTGGTTTTGAAGTTGTAGTTGACGACGATAATGGTGTCGCTCAAGTTTGGGCCGTCGTGGTTTCCGCCGGCGATCCCTAAAAAAAGAATGTTGACTTGATTGTCATAAGTAATGAGGCCATCGCGGGAGAAAAGGGCTTTGAATGGCGAAATTTTGAGAGTATCGGTAACAAAGGCATAATACGGGCGGGCAAGGATAATGAAAATAGCAAGGAGGGCTATAAAAAAAAAGATCAACCACTTGATAATCCTATTCATTTTTAGTCTTTAAACCCTCGATACCGTATTTCTCGGGAACCGCTGCGCTTGCAAACGAACGTTCCCTCAAAATAGGTATCTGCGGGTTTTTATATCTTAATGTTATGTAGTATTATAGTTGATTATGAATGTTTCTTTCAACGACTTAAACGAGAAGCAAAAAGAGGCGGTTTTAGCATGGAAGGGACCGAGCATAATTTTAGCAGGAGCCGGCAGCGGCAAGACCCGGGTCTTGGTCGTCAAAGTAATGGAACTAGTTAAAAAATACACAGTTCCATCGTCTTCAATTTTGATGATAACTTTTACCAACAAGGCGGCGAGCGAGATGAAGTCGAGGATAGGCGCCTACAAACTCGGATTTGTCGGAACCTTTCATTCATTTTGCGCTAGACTCTTGAGAATTGACTATGAGGAGGCCGGACTAAAGAAAAACTTTGTCATTTTTGATGAAGACGATCAACTAGCTTTGGTTAAGTCGATATTAAAAAATCTTGATACCGGTAAAAAATATACGCCTTCCTATCTTTTGAACAGAATTTCTGCCGCCAAAAATATTCTCGTTACGCCGACACGGTATCTGGAACTTTTTTCCGATCACAGTGCCCGCGACACGGCGATCATTTACGCCCGCTACGAAAAAGAGTTAAAGGAAAATAACGCCCTTGATTTTGACGACCTGATCATGAAAACCGTTTCGCTTTTCAATAAAAATAAATCTATTTTGGAAAAATACCAATCCAAATTTAAATACATTCTGGTCGATGAATTCCAGGATACGAATTTGGCCCAGTATCAATTGACTCGTTTGTTGGGTCAAAAATTTGGCAACGTCACGGTGGTCGGCGATTTCTCCCAGAGCATTTATTCATGGCGAGGCGCCGAAATCACCAACCTGGACAAGTTTCAAAAAGATTTTCCGAACTCAAAAATTTTCAATCTCGAACAAAACTATCGCTCCACCCAGAAAATTCTCGACTTTGCTTACTCTGTCATTTCTAAAAATACCACCCACCCTGTGTTACAGCTTTTTACGAAAAATAAAGACGGGGAAGAAGTGACGTTGTTTGAGGCGGAGAACGAGGAAGAAGAAGCTTTTTATATCGCGGAAATGATAGATTCTTTTCGCGCCTCATATAGGTTGGAAGAGATAGCGCTGCTTTATCGGATGAACGCCCAATCGCGGGCAATAGAAGAAGTATTTTTACACCGAGGCATCCCTTACACCCTGATAGGCGGCGTTAGATTTTATGAAAGAAAAGAGATAAAAGATATTTTAAGTCTGCTTCGTTTAGTTGTTAATCCGACAGAGAAAGTTGCCAATGAGCGGATTCAAAAACTTGGTAAAAGAAGGTGGCTGGATTTCAAGAAATACTACGAGGAAAACAAGGGCGAAGTTGAAAAACAAGACACAGGGAAAATAATAGAGGAAGTTTTGGCGGCGACAGGCTACATGAAACTTTACGACCCCGAGCTCGAAGAGGATTATTCACGGATAGAAAACATCAAGGAATTAAAATCTGTCGCCGTTTCGTACCCGTTGTTGACCGAGTTTTTGGAGCAGGTAGCTTTGGTCGAGTCGGAATATTCGGCCGGCGAAAAAACCGGGAAAAAGGACGGCGTCCGTCTGATGACGCTTCATCAGGCCAAGGGGTTGGAGTTCAAGGCGGTTTTTGTCGTCGGGGTCGAGGAGGGGATTCTCCCGCACTCGCGCTCGATTGACGACCCTTACTCTTTGGAGGAGGAAAGGCGATTGTTTTATGTCGGCGTCACCCGCGCTCAAGAGAAACTCTACATCACCTGGGCTCGCCGCCGATTCTTACACGGAAGAAGGGGAGAGTCAATCCGATCTAGGTTCTTGGATGATTGAGCTTTGATATAATATATTTAATGTTTAAGGACAAAACCGGCAGGAGTTTATCTTTGGGAGAATTTTTCGGTAAAGTTATTAATCGCTTTAAAAATATTTTTTTGGAACTCCATGTTTACTTTCTTCACTGCGTTGGGTTTGTTCCCAGTCATTCTTTCAGGCGCTTCTTCTATAGGCTGTCGGGAATCAAAATCGGCCGCGGTTCGACGATCCACACCGGCGCCAGATTTTATGACCCGAGAAATATCAAGGTGGGCGAAGATACAATCATTGGCGAAGGAGTGGTTTTGGATGGCCGGGCGCCAATTGCAATAGGCGACCACGTCGATATGGCGAGCGAGGTGATAATTTATAATTCCGAGCACGACATCAACGACGAGAATTTTGCCGCGACCGATCAGCCCGTCGTCATTAAAGACTACGTTTTCATCGGGCCAAGGTCGATAATTCTTCCCGGAGTAACAATAGGGGAGGGAGCGATTGTTGCCGCCGGTTGCGTGGTTACAAAAGACGTCCCGCCTTATGCCGTCGTCGGCGGAGTTCCGGCCAAAGTCATAGGAGAGAGAAAACTCAAGACTCTTAAATACAAGCTCGGCCGCGCCCGGTTGTTCAGATAATCAATCCGCAGTTCCCACTAGAAATACTGCTGCCCAAGGTTTATAGATTGAATAGAACTTCTCGTCAACCGTCACCTTTCCGCCGTTGGTCACTTTATATGTGAACGACGCCTTGCTTCCCCAGGCTGGAAAATCTACTTGTTTTGTTTGACCTTTTTTTAAAGTCGGGTCGTCCTGGTATTTCGCTTCCGGCGGAGGAACAACGTCCCAGAGGGCGGGTTCGCCGATTTCAATTTTCCTGTCGTCTTTTTTGCCGTAGAATCTGAAATAGAGAAGGTTATTGTTTTCGTCGACTTCGGTGTCAATAAGAATGTAGGCCGGCGTGTCGTTTTTTATTTTCAGGTCGACCGGCGGAGAAAATACCGTCGCGTCAAACCCGGGTCTCATATCGTTTTCGTAGTATGACACGCGGTAGGCGTGCGCGGTGCGTTCGGCCACGGGCAGGCCGGCGTTTATCGCCGCGCGGAAAAGCGTCGTTGAAACCTGGCAGACGCCGCCGCCGTCTCCCAGAACGGTTTTTCCTTCTTTAATAATGTAGGCTGGTTTGTAACCGGTCAAGGCCGAAATGTCTCCGATCTGCTTATTGAAAGAAAAAGTTTCACCGGGAGGTATCAAGACGCCGTCGAACTTAGAAGCAGCCAAAATTACATTGTGAATTCGCTCGGGGATGGAGTGGGAATAGTCGGATTTTCCGACGGCAATTTCTTCTTCGATGCCGAAATCATTGACCTGAGCCAGGGTAACTTCCGGCGCGATGGATTTGGCGGCAAGGTTAATTGTTTTCGGCCGGCTATCGGTTTTTATTTTTGTGATTACGCGGTCAAATTCCTGTTTAAATTTTTTAGCTTCTATTTCGCGGCCATTTTTTTCTTTCTTAAAACTGACTACGCGGCCTCCCTCAAATTTAAACAGGGCGTTTTGAGCAGGATAATTGTATTCGTCCTCGCTTCTTTCCAAAAATTCCTTGATTTTGTTGTCGTTATAGGAAACGATGCTCTCGAGTCGTGTCACCGGCTGATTAAAGAAGCTAGACAGGATTTGATAATATCGGGAAAGAAAATATTTAGAACGGCCGATCATGTAGGCTTGTTCGGCGACCGTTTCCCCGTCGTAATGGAGCGCCAGGTCAGATGCGGAAAATGTCGCCACCGGTTGTTTCTCGAAGATAACCGTCAAATTAAAGGCCTTTAAACCTTGCGATTTTTTGGCGAAAAACTCCTTAATTTCCTCGCGTCTTTTGCCGCCGAAATCGGTGCCGTCTATAAAAACGCGGGGGTAAACTTTATTCTTAAAACGGGGTTGAAAAGTTGAAAAGTCGGCGACAAATTTAGCCAGGGCCGAAGCCACCAATATAATGAAAAGGAGGAGTATTTTTGACTTCATTTTTGTTATTATTATTATAAGGCCTGTCAGGCCGACAGGGAAGATATATGGAAGATAATAAAGAAAATCCCGTTGATTTGCAACCCGAGCCGCAGCCGACAATGGAAAGCGTACCGGTTGAAGAGGTAGCGCCGGACGTGACAGCGCCGGAAAAGGTTGCCTCTACGCCAGCCGACTTGCCTCCGACTCCGGTTTATGAGGAGCAGAAACCCCAATTCCCAATTTTTATTGTCGGCGGCGTGGTCGTATTTATTATTTTATTGATAATAATCGTCCGGGCGTTATTCGGGGGTGGGGGAGCAAAGAAAGAAGTCGCCTTAACCTACTGGGGGTTATGGGAAGAGGCCGAGGTCATGAAACCCCTAATCGATCTTTATCAGCAAAAGAACCCCGGCGTTACCATCAATTATCAGAAGATGGCACCTAGTGATTACCGGGAGAAACTGATCGCCCGGAGCAAATCAAATCAAGGCCCGGACATCTTTCGTTTTCACAACACCTGGCTTCCGGAGATAAAAGAAATCGTCTCGCCCCTGCCGTCCCAGATCATGAGTAGCGCCGAATTTGAGAAGACGTTTTATCCGGTGGCGCAAAGAGATTTAAAAATAGACAATTATTATTTCGGCATTCCGTTGACGATAGACGGGCTGGTCTTGATCTATAACGAAAACCTTTTCAGAAAAGCGGGAGTGGCGACCAGCCCAACGACTTGGGACGACATCACCGAAATCGTCCCCCGCTTGACGGTAAAAGACCAGAGTGGAAATCTGATTACGAGCGGCATCGCTATCGGAACGACTAGCAACGTCGACCATTTTTCCGATATTTTTGGGCTGCTTCTGATCCAAAATGGAGGCAGTCTAGCTAGATTGGATTCGCCGGAGGCGGTCGGCGCCTTGGAAATTTATCGCAAGTTTTCCGAGTCTCCCCAGGGTTATTGGGATGACGCGATGCCGAATTCGACCACCGCTTTTATCCAGGAAAAAGTGGCTATTATTTTGGCTCCTTCCTGGGAAATTTTGGCGATCAAAGCGGCCAATCCCGACATCCAAATGAAAGTGATGCCAGTGCCGTCGGTCCCGGGAGCCAAGGCGGTTTCTTTAGCGTCTTACTGGGTGGAAGGAGTTTCCAAATACAGCGCCAATCAGATCGAAGCCTGGAAGTTTTTGAGGTTCCTGTCCGAAAAGGACAATATGACGCGTCTTTACGAGATACAGACCCGGGTAAGGCCGTTTGGCGAGCCGTACTCCCGCGTCGACCTCGCTCCGCTTTTGGCGCAAAACGAATATCTGTCACCGGTTATAAAACAGGCCGGGAGTTTTGTTTCCCAACCGTTAATTTCCAGGACCTTTGATAACGGTTTAAATGATGAGATAATAAAATATATCGAGAACGCGATCAATTCGGCCGTCCAAGGAGTCTCGTATAGCGAAGCGTTAAAAACCGCCGCCCAAGGAGTGGCGCAAATTTTCACAAAATACAGTATCGCACCATGAAACTGCCATTTTTTTCTCTGCCAAAAACGAAGCAAGAATACTATCTGGGCCTATTCCTGAAGGAAGAGGAAGGAACGGTGATGGTGATTGCGAAGCACCGCGGGCGCGTAGAAGTAAGAGAATCGGAAAAATTTTTGTATTCAAACGGCTGGGAAAATCTTACTGACGACATCGACGAAGTTTTGTACCGCCTAGAGAAAAAACTTGGTACAACGGTTAATAAAACAATTTTTTTTGTTTATTCCCATTTCATCGACGAAAGAGCGGGGGATATCAAAAAACCGTATTTGACAAAAATCAAAGAATTGGTAAAGAATCTGGAACTTACCGCCATGGGTTATATTGAATGCATTGAGGGCGCGGCCCGGCTCATGCAGTCTAAAGAAAGTATTCCGCCGACCGCCATTTTCATCGAATTGGACCGCCACGACTTCAGCCTTTTCGTTTATAAAGGAGGAAAGCAGGCGCAAAAAATCTCTCTTGCACGAACCGACAACATCACCGACGATTTACAACTCGCCTTAAAAGATATTAAAGGACAGTCGCTTTTACCGTCAAGAATTGTTCTTTACGACGGAGATAACCTCGACGCCGCCGCAGAAAAAATTATTTCTTTCCGATTTGAGGAGGACTACTTTGTTCAATTGCCGCGCGTCGATATTTTGCCGACAGACGAAATCAAGGACTCCCTGGCGGATATTTTTGCCGAGCAGATCGTCCCCGACGCCGGGGAGACAGTCGAGGAGCCGGCCAAAAAACCGGAGGAAAGCTTTGGCTTTTTAATCAACGAGGACATAAAAGAGAAGGTAGTATCTGCACCTCCGGTACAAAAACCGGTCTTTATCATGCCGCGTTTTAATCTGCCGACTCTTCCGCCGATTCCAAAAATCAACCTATCTTTTTTGACCGGAAAAGTCGCCGCCATAGTCGGTGTAATAATCATCATCGCCGCTTTGTTTTTAAACGAATATTTTTTTCATAAAGCCGACATAAAAGTTTATCTGGCATCGCAACCAATCAGCAAAGAGGCGGATTTTGAATTAGACTATTCAATAGCCACCTCGAGCGCCAAATTTAGTGACCAAGCTGTCGCCACCGGTCAAAGACAAATAGGTGATCCGGCCCGTGGCCAGGTAACCTTGCACAATTTTGACGATAAAGAAAGAGTCTTTGCCAAAGGAACAGTCATTCAATCGGCCGCCCTGAATTTCCTAACCGATACCGAGGTAAAAGTCGCGTCCTCTTCAATCGCCTCAGACGGCAGCGCCAAGCTGCCAGGCAAAAATAACGCCGGGGTGACTGCGGAAGCGATTGGCCCGGAAGGAAACCTAGCTAAAGGGTCAAGATTCACGATAGAGGGGTTATCGAACAGTCTATATTTTGCCATCAACGAATCGGCTCTCTCCGGCGGGACGAAAAAAACAGTGAAAACGGTCGCCGCCGAAGACCAAGAAAAATTAGAAGCGGCTGTTTTGGCTGCCGCCAAAAAACAAATAAAAACACCAGGAGGGGCTCGCGGAGAAATTCTTTCGACCTTAACCGAAACCGAAATTTCGCAGGCTAGCTTTTCAAGAGAGGTCGGCGAGGAGGCCCAGGAGGTTGGTATAGACGCCGATGTCGAGACTACCTTTTATCTTTATGACAAAGACAAGCTTTTAACAGACATTCAAGAAGAGTTAAAAAATAATGTTAAATTGGGTTACTCGTTAGACAAATCCTTGATCAGTTACAAAGTTGACGAAGGTACGCTCGCCGTCAACGAAAACAGCCTTTCATTGTCTTTGATTATCAACGCGAAAGCGATTAAAAAAGTTTCCGAGGCGGACATCATCGCCAATTTGAAGGGCCGGCACCAAAACAATCTCTCCGTCTTAAAAGATAAGTTCGGCGTTCAGGCCTATGATTTAAAAATAAACGAACCAATCCCAATATTCGCCAAATTTCTTCCCTTCTTCAAAAAGAATATTAATTTAACCATTTCGGCGCGTTGATTATGAGGAAAGTATATATCAAACAACACAACACTCCCCGAAAAAAAGCGGTCAGCCTTTTTTCCTACATTTTTCTGACGATAGGCGCCCTCTTATTATTCTGGTCTTTTTACCCGATTGTTTCCTTTGAAATATATTCGCGGATTTTTTTGAAAAATGCTTTGGCATCGCCGGTTTCAAAAGATGCCGTTCCATCGCTCTCCGAAGCCAATTCTGTACTCGGAAGTTTTAATATCTTTTCCAATAACCTGCGCGACTACACCAAGGCAAGCGTCTGGTTTCCCAACCGCCCGCAGGGGAAGAGTAGCTTGACGCAGGCGGTCAAAGAGTATAGTCTTTCCATTCCGAGCCTCGACATCAAAGATGCCAAAGTGGTCGTCGGCGGCGAAGATCTGAAAGCGAGCTTGGTCCATTATTTACCAGAATCGATGCCCGGAGAGTACGGCAATGTGGCGATCTTTGGTCACTCGACTTTACCCCAACTCTATAACGTCAAAGATTACAAAACGATCTTTACCTATCTGCCGTCTCTTGAAAAAGGGGACACCATTAAAGTCAAAGTAGCAGACGTCGAATATGAATACGAAGTGACCAATTCATTTGTGGTCGACCCGAGCGAAGTGTCGATTTTAGAGCAGACAAAAGACGGCTCTTACTTAACTCTAGTGACCTGCGTTCCCCCCGGAACCTATTGGAAACGGCTTGTGGTGAAGGCGCGTTTGAAATTGATTTAGCCCATAATATTTGCTAAAATAGGCGTCATGAATCAAGCGCTGAAGCTGCTATATTTTATTGCCTTATTCTTTATTTATATTGGAGAGGCGACACAAAGGCTATTCTTTTATATTCTATCCCGTCTGAATAACTTGGTTCGGTTTTTCAAATCAATAAAATTGCCGCGTCTGCCAAGAATTGCCTCGACCACGATTTCCCTGTCTTTTATCGGAACGAGAGCGAGATATTTTTTGACCGGAGTGGTCGCGACTTTGATTGTGCTTTCGATTTGGCAGAGCTATGTTTTTGTCAAAGAACTGCCATCGCCCTATAGTATCGGAAAAATTAATTACCCTCAGTCCAGTCACATTTATGACCGAAACGGCAAGCTCTTATACGAGATTTACAAGAGCCAAAATCGAACCCCAATTGCCTTGTCTCGGTTGCCGACCGACTTAATCGAAGCGACAATTGCGATAGAGGATAAGGATTTTTACCGGCACAACGGCATTGCTCCGATTTCAGGAATTTTGAGGGCGATCAAAGAAAACATTGCCAACAAAACTCTTCAGGGCGGCTCGACAATAACCCAGCAACTCGTTAAATCGGCCCTGTTGACGCCGGACAGAACCATAAAAAGAAAGTTCAAAGAAATTATTCTAGCCCTTTGGACAGAAAAAGTTTACAGCAAAGATAAAATTCTTGAGATGTATCTCAATCAGGTGCCATACGGCGGTTCTTCCTATGGAATCGAGGAAGCAGCCAAAACCTACTTCGGCAAAGAGGCAAAAGAGTTAACCCTGGAAGAAGCGGCTATGCTCGCCGGTTTACCACAGGCGCCTTCAATCTATTCTCCTTATAACGACCCGGAGGCGGCTAAACAAAGAAGAAATGAGGTATTAAGGGCGATGGAAAAAGAAAAATATATCGATCACGAAACGCGCGTCTTTGCCGAGAAAACTGAAATTACCGTGTTGCCGCCGAAAACTTCTATAAAAGCTCCTCACTTCGTTTTTTACGTGAAAAGCCAACTCGAGGACAAATACGGAATTTCAACCGTAGAGGAGGGTGGACTTAGGGTGACAACGACGCTCGACCTGGACATCCAGGAAGAGGTGGAAAAAATTCTCAAAGAAGAATTGGCTAATTTGGAATATCTAAACGTAACCAATGGCGCGATATTGGTGACGAGGCCTCAAACGGGCGAGATCATCGCCATGGCCGGCAGCAGAGACTATTTTGAAGAGGAGGATGGCGCCTTTAACGTCACGACCGCCTTGAGGCAACCAGGGAGTTCTATCAAGCCGATTATGTATTCATTAGCCTTGCAAAAAGGTTTTACCGCCGCCACCATCATCGACGACGCGCCGGTTGCTTTCAATAGCCCGGGTTCGCCTCCTTATGTGCCGGTTAACTACGATGGTAAATTTCACGGCAAGGTGCCGCTCCGTCTGGCGTTGGCCAATTCCTATAATGTTCCGGCGGTAAAAACTTTGGAAAAAGTCGGGGTCTCCGATTTTATTGATTACGCAGAAAAGTTGGGAATTTCGACTTGGACGGACCGGTCGCGCTACGGCTTGTCGCTGACCTTGGGTGGGGGAGAGGTGACGATGGTTGATATGGCAACCGCCTTTGGAGTCTTGGCGAACAATGGTTATAAAATTCCTTTGAGCTATTACCTCAAGGTTACCGGTCAGGACAATTTCTCGACCGAATTTCACCCGTTTAAAATCAGGGAAATGGACTCTTCTATTTCCTACATCGTGAGCGACATTTTAGCCGACAACTTTGCCAGGGTCCAGGCTTTTGGCGGCAATTCGCAGTTGGAGATTCCAGGTTATAAAGTCGCCGTAAAGACCGGGACCACTAACGACAAAAAAGACAACTGGACGATCGGCTACAATCCGGATTTTTTGGTCGTCGTCTGGGTTGGGAACAATAACAACACGCCAATGAATCCCTATCTGACTTCCGGTATTACCGGCGCGGCGCCGATTTTCAACCGGGTGATGAGCTATCTTCTGAAAAATTACAGTTCGGGTTCAAAGTGGTACGAAAGACCGGCCAACGTCGTCACGAAAAACTGCTTTTTCGGCAGAGTCGAATATTTTGTCAAAGGGACGGAGACCAAGGTCAACTGCAGCACTTCAGTCCTCGCTACTCCGACCCCAACACCATAAATAAAATAAACCCTCGATACCGTATTTCTCGGGAACCGCTGCGCTTGCAAACGAACGTTCCCTCAAAATAGGTATCTGCGGGTTTTATTATTTTTCAGCGGTTATTTTGTCGAATCCCGCAAGTGGCTGAAGTACTTTTGGAATAGTGATAGACCCGTCTTTTTGCTGATAGTTTTCGATTAAAGCAATCAGAATTCTGGGGGAGGCGAGAGCAGTGTTATTCAGGGAAAAACAATATTCTGTCGATCCGTCCTTTTTTCGATATTTAATTTTTAATCTTCTGGTTTGGAAGTCGCCCATGATTGAATTGGACATGGTTTCGCCGTACGCTTCGCGGGAAGGCATCCAGGTTTCGGTGTCGTATTTTTTCATCTGCGGTTCGCCCATGTCGCCGGTACACATCAGCATCACCCGGTAGGGGAGTTGCAACTCCTCGAGAATTTCCTCGCAATTTTTTTGCAGTTCCTCGTGGAGTTTTTTGGCTTCCTCAACGTCGTTTTTTGCGAGTATAACCTGTTCAACCTTCCAGAATTCGTGCAATCGATACAAACCCTTGGTGTCTTTCCCGTAGGCGCCGGCCTCTTTTCTAAAGCAAGGGGAGAAGGCGACAAATTTTTTCGGCAGGACTTTTTCATTTAAGATTTCTCCGGCAAAATAGGCGGTCACCGGTTGCTCGGCGGTTCCGGCTAGATAAGCGTCCTCGTCATTTAGTTTGTAGGTGTCGGGTTCTCCCCAAGGGAATTGGCCGCTTCCATAGAGCGCCATCCTTTTTATCACCGCCGGTGCGATAATCGGTGTATAACCTTTCTTGACCAGTTTATTAAAGACATAAAATAAAAGGGCAAAATGGAGTTGGGCGAGTTGGTTCTTCAAAAAATATCCTCTAAATCCCGAAACCTTAGCGCCTCGTTCCAGATCGATTAAATCAAGGCTCTCACTGAGTTCAATGTGGGATTTTGGTTTGAAGTCAAACTTTGGCAGCTTACCCCAATTTTTTACTTCTTTATTTCCCGACGCGTCTGCCCCGACCGGAACTTCGGGCAGGGGAACGTTTGGGACGAAAGAAAGCAATAAATCTAGTTGAACTTCGACTTTGGTCAAGTCGTCTTCGATTTTTTTTAGTTCTTCTTTTATCTCTTTGCCCCTTTTAATTACTTCGGCAGTAGGTTTGGATTTTCCGGTTTTGTTTCTTTCTTCGCGAAGCTTTTGGGCTTTTTGAATTAATAGGCGGCGGTCATCGTCGAGAGTTATTATTTTATCCAACTCAACCTCTCTTCCTTTATTTTTAGCGGCGGCGAGAACCTTGTCTTTATTATTGCGGATATAGTCTACAGACAACATATCTATTCCATCATATCAAATCTTTGATTCTTTTTGTTAGCCTCTTCAGGGCGATAAACCGGTG
>MGAT01000027.1:0-1495 GCA_001789855.1 Candidatus Roizmanbacteria bacterium RIFCSPLOWO2_01_FULL_44_13
AACTCGAGCTCGATCTCTTTTAAGTATTTATCAATCAATTCCATAGATTAATTTTTTGAAATTTTGTAACTGTCCTTGAAGAGATAAATCAAGAACCTTGCTGCCCACTTTAACCACGTACCCGGCGATGATCGAAGAATCAACCTGCCACTTTATCTCCCCCGTTTTAAGCAAGGGCACTTTTTCTTTTAACGCCTCTATTTCATCCGCTCCGATTTTATAGGCACAAACTACTGTTATCCGGCGCTTTTTTTGTTCCAAATCCGCTCTCAAACGCTCCTTCAGGTCTTTTTTTATCTTCGGATCAATTTTCATTGATATTGATGGTTTTTGGCAAACTACTAAGGATCTTGGCGCTCACTTTTTTTCTTTCCTCGGTGTCTAAAATCTCTCTTAGAGACTTGGCTACTAAAAAGAGGGACAAATCCGATACCTTCTTTTTTACCTGCTTATAGAGGGCTTCTTTTTCCTGTTCAATTTCCTTTTTGGCCGCCTCTTTCAAAGTTTCCCCCTCTTTTTTTGCCGTGAGAACGATTTCCTCCTTTATTTTATTCGCCTCTACTTTAGCTTCGGCCAGGGTTTTGTCGAACTCCTGTTTCATTTTCTTCTCTAGTTCCTTTTGTTTGTTCGCTAGAACCTCCTCCTGTTTTTGAGCGTCTTCCAAAAGCTTTTGCTTTTCCGCTTCCTTTTGTCTTTCCGTTTGAAGAAATGATTGGAATGGCTTGGCGACAAACTTTTTAATGATGATGAAAAATAAAACAAAGTTTATTAATTGCGCCAACATCAACTTAATGTCGATTCCTAAATTTTCCATATTTGTCTAAAAGACAATCGGCCTTTGGCCGAAATTAAGTAAATTTCAAAATTAAAGCCACTACTAATGCGTAAATAGCGACGGCCTCGGCAAAGGCAATCGCCAAAATCATCGCCGTTCGAACGGCCGATTCCGCCTCTGGGTTGCGTCCCAAGGCTTCCATAGCCTTACTTCCGATCATACCAATACCAATGGCAGGTCCCAAAGCTCCGATGGCCATTGTAATTGCGATTGATAAACTTTTTAGAGCTTCTGCGTCCATAAATTGTTCACCTTCCTTCAATTATTTAACTTTTAATGGTGTTTGGCTATCGCGCCACTGATAAATACCGCTGTCAGCATACTAAATACCAAAGCCTGAATAAAACCGACAAAAATCTCCAGCATAATAAACGGAAAAGAGGCTAGGACCGGAACCAAAAAAGCGACTATGGTCAATAGTACCTCTCCCGCAAAAATATTACCAAAAAGTCGGAAAGAAAATGAGAGAATTTTTGAGAGTTCGGAAACGATTTCCAAAATTCCCAAAACAAAGTTAATAGGATTGGTTAGATTAATATATTTTTTAATGTAGTCTTTAAACCCCAAAAATTTAATTCCAAAAACCTGGATCATAACCACGGATACAATCGCCAGGACAAAAGTGGTATTCAAATCGGCATTATTTCCTCGAAGGAGCGG
>MGAT01000027.1:1515-3712 GCA_001789855.1 Candidatus Roizmanbacteria bacterium RIFCSPLOWO2_01_FULL_44_13
TGCCCACTCCCGGAAGCAACCCAAACCAGTTTTGGAGAAGAATATAGGAAAAAAAGGCCAAAAGCAGAGGAAAAAAATATTTTGTCTTTTCGCCCAACACCGATTCAAACAATGAATAGACTGCTTTGACAATAAATTGAAAGAAATAGAAAAATCCGTTTTTCTTGGTTTTTTGCGACTCGTCGAAGTATTTTAGAGCCATGAAGAAAAAGAGCATGATGACAATCCACGAGAGAAGAAGGGAGTTAGTGACAGGGTATCCAAAAAGATGGAAAATAATTTCCGGCTTAATGCTTATTTCTGGCATTATTCTTTGGTCAATTTGAACAAATTATAAAAAGTTCCAACGGCGCCAGCGATAATTCCGCCGACGACAAAGCCTTCTATCCTAGTAACCCCTCTCAAAAAAAAACCTAAAAAAACCCCGATAATTAAAGGAGTTACTAAATAATAACCAATATTGAAATATTTTGCAAGGCTGAAATAGTTCTCTCTTTTAGTCTTTTTCTTATGTCTTATGGCGCCGGACTTTTTTAGATTAAGATTTTTGTCAAAGGCAAAATACTCTTTATTCATATCAAGATTTATAGTTGACAGCCTCAAGGTCGACGGCATTTTCCATAATCACCCCGAGCCTGCCTTCTCTTTCATTGACCTTTCCCTTAAGCATTATGACTCGGTTGATCGCCAAAAAATGCTTTATTTTGGCAAACAATTTAGGGAACACTACCACCTCGATGCTGCCGGTTTCATCAAAAAGTTGAATGATGGCCATTTCGGAGTTGTCTTTCCTGGTCTTGAGGGCTTTTTTTCCGCTGACGATGCCGGCGATGATGACAGGTTTATCAACGTCGTCTATCCCGATGTCGCCTATCTTATGGGTGGACTTTTTTGAGATTATGGGCACGTATTTCAGCAAAGGATTTTTACCGATAAGGAATCCAATTACTTCCCTCTCCATGGCAAAGAGTTCGTCCTCCGAGAATTCCTCTACGGTTGAAAATGAGTCCTTCATGCTCGAAGACGAGGAACTTTCGAACAGGTCGAACTGCCCCTTCTCCTGCTTAATTTTAGCTTTTTGAATATCGGAAACTAAATTTGGATAATGGGTTAAAAGAGTAGCGATGTTTCCAAATTGAGAGAAAGCCCTCGCCTTTATCAAGCTCTCAACAGTTTTTTTGTTAACCCGCCTGAGGTCAATTCTCGACAGGAAATCTTTAAAACTGCGGAATGGTCCGTCGGCCCGGGCCGTAATAATCGATTCGATTGCCGCTCCTCCGACATTTTTAATAGCGGATAACCCAAAACGGATCGCGTCACCCTCGATCGCAAAACTATGATTGGATTTGTTAATGTCGGGAGGCAAAACGGTGATGTTCATTCTCCGGCATTCCTCAATCGCCTGTGACATTTTAATTTCCCTCTGCGGCCCGGCGACTCCCTGCAACTCGGCCGATAACAGCGCCGTCATGAATTCAACGGGATAGTTGGCTTTGATGTAGGCCGTCCAGTATGCAATTAAGGCGTAGGACGCCGAGTGGGGTTTATTGAACCCGTAGGCGGCGAATTTCTCCATGAAATTCCAGATAGCTTCGATCATCGATCTTTTATATCCCTTTTTGAGGGCGCCGCCGAAGAATTTTTCCTTTTCCTTCTCCATTAGTTCTTTTTTCTTTTTTCCCATCGCCATCCTCAAGTTGTCTGCTTCGCTCATTTTATAGCCGGCGAGTTTGTGGGCGATTTCCATGACTTGTTCTTGATAGACCAACACTCCGTAGGTTTCCGAAAGAATGGAAACAAGGTCCGGGTGGAGATATTTGATTTTTTTGGCGTTTAGTTTTCCTTCAAGGAAAGCCGGGATAAGGTCCATCGGCCCGGGACGGTATAAAGCGACCATGGCCGAGATGTCGGAAATTTTATTAGGCTTCAGATCCTTAGCCAACCGTTTCATGCCGCCGGACTCGAGCTGAAAGATTCCGACTGTATTGCCGCTGGAAATTAAATCATAGGTCTTTTTATCGTCTAAAGGAGCTTGATGGATGTCAATCTTTTTTCCGGATAAAGTTTTCACATATTCCAAAGCCCTTTCGATAATGGTTAAGTTCCTTAGTCCCAAAAAATCGACTTTGAGAAGTCCTATCGCTTTTTGGTTTGACACGGCATTTAAATCCAAACAATACATATCGTATTGGGTAAT
>MGAT01000027.1:3736-3908 GCA_001789855.1 Candidatus Roizmanbacteria bacterium RIFCSPLOWO2_01_FULL_44_13
TGCAAAGGAACGTACTCCAGCATCGGCTTGTCGGAAATAACCACGCCCGCGGCGTGAACCGAGGCGTGACGGGGCAGTCCCTCAATTTTTCGCGCCACGTCGAGGACTTTTTTGATATCGGGTTCGGTTTGATAGGCAAACTTGAGCTGGGGAGATTCCTCAAGCGCGCCGG
>MGAT01000027.1:3971-4072 GCA_001789855.1 Candidatus Roizmanbacteria bacterium RIFCSPLOWO2_01_FULL_44_13
AGTAAGAATGACCGAGAGCCCGGGTGACATCCCGAACCGCGAGTCGCGCCTCCATGGTGCCGAAGGTGATGATTTGGGCGACCTTGTCCTCGCCGTATTTG
>MGAT01000027.1:4180-5679 GCA_001789855.1 Candidatus Roizmanbacteria bacterium RIFCSPLOWO2_01_FULL_44_13
TAATCAATTGGGTTGATGTCGGTAATTCCCAGGATATACGCTACCAAACTGCCCGCGACCGAACCCCTGCCCGGCCCGACGGCGATTCCGTGACTTTTAGCCCAATTGACAAAATCGGATACAATTAGAAAATAAGTGGCGTAACCCTTTGAAGTAATAATATTCAATTCATATTCCACTCTTTTATCGACCATTTTTTGGTCATAGGCGGCGACTCTTTTTTTTCGTTCCGTTACCAATTTTTTCAGATACGATTCTACAGAAACACCTTCTGGTGTAGCAAATTCTGGAAGGATCCACTTGCCATACGGGATTTTTAAGTCGCACTTTTCGGCAATTTTTAGAGAATTCTCAACTGCCTCGGGCAAATCGATAAATAATCCTTTCATAACGGCCGGGGACTTAAAGTAATAGTCCGGAACATCGATCATTGATAGAGGGCGGTCCTTTTCTATAATTGTCCTTTGGGTTTGGATGCAAAGAAGAATCTCCTGGGCGTAGGCGTCCGATTCGTCCAGGTAATGAACATCATTAGTGGCAACAATAGGAACGCCGAATTTACGGGAGAGTTTAATAAGTTCTTTGTTTACGCCCTCGAGTTCCTCTATTTTGGGGTGGCGCTGCAACTCGATATAATAGTCGTCCTTAAAAACGGCAAGATATTTCTCGACAATTTTTTCCGCCTCCTTCGGTTGATTTCCTAAAATAGTACTTGAGAGTTCTCCATTCAGACAACCCGACAGGGCAATAATGCCATCGTGGTGTTTTTCAAGAACCTCGAAATCTATCCTCGGTTTATAATAAAAACCCTCCAGATGGGCAATCGTAACCAGTTTCATAAGGTTCTTGTAGCCGTTTAGATTTTTGGCCAAAAGTGTCAGATGGTATTGGTCCCTTTCGATCCCAGGCTGCTTGTCAAAGCGGGACTTTTTTGCCATGTAGACTTCAACACCGATGATCGGTTTTATCCCGGCGTCGAGTGCTTTGGTATAGAACTTGAAAGCCCCGTATAGAGAACCGTGATCGGTGACGGCAACGGCGGGCATTTTATACTCTATTGCTCTTGCTATAACGTCTTCGATTTTGCACATTCCGTCAAGAAGCGAGTAGCCGGTGTGAAGATGCAGGTGAACGAATGACATAGCTCAATTATATACGATTTTCCGTAACGATTATTACCGGAGTCTGTTCGTCTGCCTGCCCCATCGGATTATCCTTCATTATTTTTTCTATAAGTAGATCCGGCAAACCGGTGGAATTGCCTAAAATGTTCTGCCCCAGGTCGTTCGCGTCGATTATCGCGCAGTTCCCGATGCGTTCGGCGGCTTTTTGCGGTGCAATCGGCCCGAGTTTGGCAGAGACGTTAGACGGATAGAGAGAATAACTGGTTGGCCCGTCGATTGATCGGACCGTCGGCCCGGCGATTCGGTAAAACGTTCCCTCGACGCCAAAGATTTTCGTCGCAACCGAGATAAGCGTTGCCAGTAATATTTTAGGCA
>MGAT01000028.1:0-1059 GCA_001789855.1 Candidatus Roizmanbacteria bacterium RIFCSPLOWO2_01_FULL_44_13
TGGCCGGAAAGAATGACCCTCTTCCCTGCGGCAATAGCCGGATCCATTTTTTCCTTGTAATAGGGAATGACCCGTTCATAGGTATCTTTCAACGATTCACACGCCGGAAGAAGGCTAGGATCGACTCCTTTATATTTCAGGTCCCGTGCCGGGTGGCGCGGGTCAGTTGACGCAAGCGGGGGCGGGGGAGTCGCGTAACTCCTCCTCCAGATTTTTACTTGCTCCTCGCCATATTTTTCCGCCGTTTCCGCCTTGTTTAGCCCTTGAAGCGCTCCGTAATGGCGTTCGTTAAGATGCCAATCTTTTACGACCGGAATGTCGGTTTGACCCAATGTTTCTAGCGCAACTTCAAGGGTTCTGATCCCGCGTTTCAACCATGAGGCAAAGCCGATATCAAAAACATAACCTTTTTCTTTGAGAACGAGGGCGTATTTTTTTGCCAACTCGACACCCTCCGGGGCGAGATCAATGTCCGTCCAGCCGGTAAAGCGGTTCGTCCATTCGGTCTGGCCATGGCGAATGATGACAAGTTGATTCATAGTCCGTTTTCAATCTCAATTAATCTATTGTATTTTGAGGTTCGGTCAGATCTGCACGGGGCGCCGGTTTTAAGAAAGTCGGCGCTGCTTGCATAAGCCAGGTCGGCAATAAATGGGTCTTCGGTTTCGCCAGACCGGTGCGAAATGGCAATCCTCCAACCGGCTGAACGGGCCGTCATTATAGCCTCAACTGTTTCTAAAATCGTTCCGATTTGATTTGGTTTTATTAACACCGCATTGGTAGTTTTTTCCTTGACGCCTTTTTTAATTAATTTGGGATCGGTGGTATAGATATCGTCGCCGATGACGACAAAATTAGGGTCGACGGCGGTAAATTTTTTGAAATTCGTCCAATCCGATTCGGCGAAAGGATCCTCAAACGAAAAAACCTTATACTTTTTTTTGAGAATCTCATAATAATCAATTAATTCCTTTCCGGTCAAAGACCTGTCCTCCTTTTTAAATAGATATTTGCCACCCTGATAGAATTCGGAGGCGGCGGCGTCAATCGCGAGACGGT
>MGAT01000028.1:1068-1260 GCA_001789855.1 Candidatus Roizmanbacteria bacterium RIFCSPLOWO2_01_FULL_44_13
CGTTTTCGTATCCGGCCTGTTTTGCCGCCTCGATAATCAATTGAAAAACTTCCTCGTTATTGTTCAAATTTGGAGAAAATCCCCCTTCGTCGCCAACTAAAATTGATAATTTTTTTCCTTTGAGAACTTTTTTGATGTTGTGATAGATTTCCGAAGCACACTTGATCGACTCGGACGCCAGCTGATAAGAGG
>MGAT01000028.1:1385-4992 GCA_001789855.1 Candidatus Roizmanbacteria bacterium RIFCSPLOWO2_01_FULL_44_13
GATAAACTGCCAGAGGGGTATTTTTTTTGAAAAAGCCAAAGCACGAATTAGGGCTTGAGAGATGGATAAAATCGCGTTTGCCCCGAGGCGCGATTTATTAACGGTGCCATCGATGCCGATCATTTTTTCGTCGATGGTTTTCGGGTCAGCCTCCTCATCGAGGACGCTCTTTTTGATTGTTTCGTTGACGTGATTGATCGCCTTTAATACTCCCTTGCCGTAAAATCTTTTGGTGTCTCCGTCGCGAAGTTCGACCGCCTCGTGTGAGCCGGTTGAGGCACCCGAGGGGACAGAGGATGAAGCAATCGTGCCGTCGTCCAAAGTAACAAAACTCCTTACCGTTGGATTTCCGCGCGAGTCAAGAATTTCAATTGCCTTGACGTCTTTGATCCTCATAATTTATTCTACACTATTTTTTTCTCCTATAGTCAGTTAGTTAACGCTGGTAAATTTTATTGATCAAGTTAACAATTAATAATCTTCAATAAGGCCTAAATAGGAATGATGATTTGCGATAAAAATAGAGCCAGGCAGAATTATTGATATAATAACAGCGATGAACATAGACAACAATATTGCCCTGGAAAAACTCAAAAAATTAGTGGCGATTCCTTCCGTTTCAACCGACCCAGAACGACGAAATAAAATCATGGAAGCGGCAGAATTTATCCGAAAAGAACTGCTGGAATTGGGGTGCGCGGTAAAATTTTTTCGGTACAAAAATTACCCCCCGGTAATTATTGGCCAAAAAATCGTCGATAAGTCTGCCAAAACCATTGGTATTTATGCCCACTACGACGTTCAGCCCGAGGACCCGGTGGAAAAATGGTCGAGCCCGCCGTTTGAATTGACAAAAAGGGGTGAAAAATTATACGGACGAGGAGTCGCCGACGACAAAATCCATCTAATTCAATCCGTAATCGCGGCGAAAAATTTAATTGAGAGAGGGAACTTAGAGAATAACCTGATTTTTATCTTCGAAGGAGAGGAAGAAATCGGGAGTATTCATTTTGAGGAATTGGTAAAAAAAGCCGGGGCCGCTGTTGGTAAATCCGATTTTTTTTATGTCTTTGACGTCGGGATGAAGGAGAAAAACGTACCGCAGATTTTTTATGGGCTTCGAGGAGTAATAAGCGGCGAACTGAAAGTGAAAACAGGGGAAACCGATCTTCACTCCGGCATATACGGCAACCGCGTCTTAAACCCGATCCAGGCAATTGCCGAGCTTTTGGCAAAAATAAAAGACGGGCAAACACATAAAATAAAGATTCCCGGCTTTTACGATAAAGTCAAGAAAATCAGCCAGGAAGAAATCGATTTGCTTCCGGCAGAATCTCTGAACTCAAAAATTAATCCCTCGTTCGAAGTCAACGGGATCTACTCCGGTTACACCGGCTCGGGCTGGAAAAGCGTCATTCCGGCTGAGGCAACGGTTAAGTTCTCGCTAAGACTAGCGCCGAACCAAAAACCTGAAAAAATCAAACCGATGGTGAAAAAATTTATCGAATCAAATCTCTCCAGACAAGTAAAATGGGAGCTAACTTTGTCGCCCGGGTCAAATCCGTTTTATACCGACTTTAACAATCCATACACAAAAAAGACGGCCAAGATTTTAAGCAATTTTTTTGGCAACAGGTGTTACTTCAACCGCTCGGGCGGGTCGATCGCGGCCGCAGAGATCCTCCAACGCCTCTTCAAAAAACCGGTAATTTTAACGGGGTTTACTTTGCCGGACGAAAACATCCACGCACCGAATGAAAATATCGACGAAGAAATGTTCTTCAAAGGAATAGTGGCAATGGAAGGGATTTTCTCGCTCTAAGACTCCGATTCACCCATTTTGTAGCATATATGCGACTGACAAAGAAAGAACGATGAGATATCTTTTTGTTCGTGAGCAACGACCTTTTATACTATTTAGGTTTTTCGCACTTTCCGGCAATCGATCCGATCAAATTCAGATGGCTCTTGCACCAACAAAAGACCCCGGCCAAGGCGTATTGGGCGAGAGAGGAACAATTAATTAGAATAATAAACAGAAAGTCTGCCGGAGAATTCATAAAATTTCGCAACGAATTTGACCCGATAAAAAAACTGGAAGAGTTGAAAAGAAAAGAAATCCAAGTAGTTTCGCCCGGCGACGAAAATTACCCGGAATCTTTAAATAACATCGCCGACCCGCCGATATGTTTGTATGTAAAAGGAAATGTTAAGATGCTAAACCGAGTTCAGCATGACAAAAAACCTTTGTTTTTTTCAATTGTAGGAACAAGAACCCCGACTCCTTACGGGGAACAGGTTGCCTATAAACTATCCCGCGAACTAGCGGAGGCGGGCCTAGTTATCGTATCCGGTTTGGCCCGCGGCATCGATACGATTGCCCACAAGGGATGCCTCGATGCCAAAGGCGTTACCATTGCCGTTTTAGGCTGCAGCGTTGACAGAATTTATCCGGCCGAGAATTTTTATCTTTACAGAAAAATCATTGAAAACAAAGGCGCGATAGTTTCTGAAGTGCCTCCGGGAGTGTCTGTTATGAAAGAACTTTTTTCCCAAAGAAATAGGATAATTTCCGGTTTGTCAAAAGGCGTTTTGGTGGTTGAGGGAAGCGACCGGTCGGGAACTTTGATCACGGCGCGTTTCGCCGCCGAACAGGGAAAAGACCTCTTTGCCGTTCCCGGGCCGATAATGTCGACGAAGTCAACCGCTCCGAACTATCTTATTCAAAACGGCGCCAAGTTAGTGATAAAAGCCGAAGACATTCTGGAAGAGTACGGCATTAAGATTGACATTCCGAAAAAAGAAATATTTGCAGATTTGAATAAAGAACAAAAAGAAATAGTATTTTTGTTGAAAAATAAACCATTACTCGTTGACAAAATCGGGGTTTTATTAAATAAACCAATCAATAGGATTTTAAACCAAATAACCCTGTTGGAAATAAAAGGAGTTGTTGAGAAAAACAGCGAAAACAAATATCAACTTAAACTGAATTAACCAGAAGGTCGGCCTCGCGGTTTTTCTCCCGGGGAATTAAATGATATGTAATCGGTGCCTTAATTTCCTGCTCGAGCCCTCTTATTTTTAAGATATATTCTTTTATTTTCCCTTGTTTTACCTTAAAAAATCCATTGACCTGGTTGACCATAAGCCGCGAGTCGGAAAAGAATTCGACCGTCTTGGCTTGCGAAGCGTAATTCTTCATAATTATCTCAAGGGCCTTGATGAGTGCGGCGTATTCTGCTTCATTATTGGTGGCAACGCCGATTGATTCGTGGTGGTGAAAGATTTTTTTTCCGTCGCCATAAAATACCATTCCGATCGTTGACGGACCCGGATTGCCCTTTGACCCGCCGTCGGTAAAGACTTTTAAGACCATTATTTTATATTAAACAATTTTTTAGCGTTGCCGGTAGTAATTTTGGCCAAATCATTTTTAGAAACTTTTATAATATTGGCAATAAATTCGGCAATGAAAGAAATCCGTGCGGGTTCGTTCGGAAATTTTCGGTCCGGCGCAAGAAAGGGAGAGTCGGTTTCCAAAACCAGCATATCGAGTGGAACTTGTTTGATAAATTCCTGCTTGTCTTGGCGATAAGCGATGTCG
>MGAT01000028.1:5002-6980 GCA_001789855.1 Candidatus Roizmanbacteria bacterium RIFCSPLOWO2_01_FULL_44_13
AAAATCTTTTTTTGCCTCCCGGTTGTGGAAGATCAAGCTTTTTTTGTACTTTATTGCCAGTTTTATTTGTTTGCGAAGTGACTCTTTCTGCAAATCGATAAATTTTTGTTCGATGTCGTAGTCGTGGTATTTAGTTTTTTTGTAAACGTGCCGGTCGATGCCAATCTCTCCAATCGCGAGGATTTTGGGATGGGAAAGCAGATCCTCGATTTCGCCCAGGTCATCAGTGGTTGTATTACTTGTTAAATAACCATAAATATGGTGGGGGTGGATGCCGACGGCGGCGTAGATATCGACGCCCTTCGTCGAGCTCAGGGTGACAGAGGAGGCGATTTCAACCGCTTTTTTTGAGGTTTCGACGTCGGTGCCGGGAACCATAATGTAGTTGACGCCGACCTCAAGGGAGCGCTTTATTGTTTCATCAACTTGCCCAACAAACGCAGAAAAATTGAGGTGGCAGTGGGTGTCAAATAACATACAGATCTATATTATATGGTATATTAAAATTATGACGATATTCATTGGCGCCGACCACCGGGGATTCGACCTGAAAAACCAGATAATGGAGTATCTTCACGAAAAAAATATCCGGATAGAGGACCTAGGCGCTTATGAAAAAAAACCGTTGGATGACGCGGCCGATTTCGGCCAAAAAATAGCCCAGGCGGTTTTACAAAACCCCGACAATCATCTCGGCATTGTTGTCTGCGGCTCCGGTTGCGCCGTATCGATTTCAGCTAATAGAAATAAAGGAATCAGGTGCGGAGTGGCGATGAACATATCCCAGGCCCAACACATCAGGGAGAATGACAACGCCAATATCTTATCGCTCGCCTCTGACTACACCAATTATGAGGAAGCGGTGAAAATCGTCGACGCCTTTTTGGCGGCGACTCCAAAAACAGAAGAAAAATATTTACGGAGACTCAAGAAACTAGATCAGTAGTTCTTAAAAAATCTTTCTTAAATTTTTTGGCGGAGAAAAATTGGCTTCGTTTATAAGCTTTGTTTCCGAGAGTATTTTTTAAGTCCCTGTTGAAATAGATCTCTCCGATTTTATCGGCGATGTCGTGGGGGTTTTCCGGGTCAACGTAAGAGGCCGTGCCTTTCGAAATCTCTTTCAACACCGAAATTTCGGAAAGAACAGATGGACATTTAAAACTAGCCGACTCAAGGTATGAAAATCCAAAGCCTTCGTCGCGAGACGGCAATATATTTACTCTGGCTTGTTGATAAAATTTTATCAGCTCCAAATCGCTCACATAACCGGCAAAAATGAAACGCTTATCGTCTTTTGCCAGGCCGAGAAATTCTTTTAATTCTTTCTGCCAGGGGTGGTTTAAGGTTAGAGAATTGAACACTTTTCCTACGAAAACGCAAGTGACGTTAATTATTTTTATTGCTTTTGCCAGATTCACAAGATTTTTATTCCAAGTGGCGTCGCCGACGTAGAGACAATATTTGCTACCAATGTCATTCTGAGGCGAAGCTGAAGAATCTAGTGAAGCGTTTTCGGTGAAAGATTTTGGCAGGCAAGGGTAGACGACTTTAATTTTATTGCCGGGCAGGCCTAAAATATCTATGATGTCTTTTTTGGACGCCTCGGAATCGGTAATAACGAGTTCATAATTTTTTAAAGCAATTTTATTTAAAGAAATATTTATTTTCCCTTTAATTCCGGTTGGAAAATGCGAGGGATATTTAAGGGGAATAAGATCATGAATAACGGCGATTTGTTTTGGAGCCAATCTTTTCAAAGTCAGCGGCGGTTGGAGAAAATTGAAGAAAGGATTGATAAAAACGGACCCTTGGCGATAAATCTTAGATCCCAGATTACCGGTGAAAGTCCAGCCGGGGAAGTTTTCTTTGAGGAGTTGGAGATAGCGGCCGACGCCGCGGACAGAACTCAATTTATCCGATTCCGTCGGGTCAAATACATAAACGCCTATTTTCATTATCTTAATTTTATCATTGAAAG
>MGAT01000029.1:0-718 GCA_001789855.1 Candidatus Roizmanbacteria bacterium RIFCSPLOWO2_01_FULL_44_13
AAAAACATCGTCCTTGAATTATCAAAAATATTTGTCCAGCTACTAACGTTTCAAAAACCGACCGCCCAAATTGCCGGCCCGATCGGCATAGTCCAATTTACGTCCCAAGCCATAAAATTCGGCAAAAATGCCGTTCTCGAGCTAGTCGCTCTTTTGTCTTTTAACCTGGCGATTATCAATATTTTGCCCTTTCCTGCTTTAGACGGAGGGCGCCTGGTTTTCGTTTTGTACGAATGGATCAGCAAAAAACCGTCTCCAAAAACCATCGAAAAATATGCCAATCTTGTCGGATTTATAATCCTCGTGACGATTGCGTTATTGATTTCCGTAAACGATATCATTAGAATGTATAGATAATATGGACTCTTCTTTTTCTCCCAAATTTCGTATTATCACCATTTCGGGAAAGATCGCTACCGGAACCTCAACTTTGAGTCAAAACTTAGTCCGTATGCTTGGGTGGAAACATATCAACTTTGGAGCATTACAGCGCCAATACGACCGTGATCACGGCATCAATGAAAATCAACAAGGAGCGACCGCCCGACCAGACGACCACGAAAGAGAAATGGAGGAAATGGGCAAAAAAATATTGAAGGAGAAAAAAAATATTATCTATGAGGCCTGGCTCGCTGGATTTTTGGCGCGGGGATATAAAGACGTATTAAAGGTTCTTATCGTCTGCTCTCACGATGATATCAGAGTCGACCGCGTCGCA
>MGAT01000029.1:875-10070 GCA_001789855.1 Candidatus Roizmanbacteria bacterium RIFCSPLOWO2_01_FULL_44_13
AGACGGTGGGCCGGGTCCTTGACAAACTTGGCAAATGAAATATTCTAAAATTACCATCGCCGGCAAAGTCTGCACCGGCAAAACCACTCTTTTGCGGCTCCTCGAAAAAAAATTGAGTTGGCCGACGTTTCTCACCGGTAAGCTGTTCCGCCAATACGCGGCCGAGCAAGGGTTGACGTTAGAGGCGGCCGAGGAACAAACTGAGTATCTGACAAAAAAAGTTGATTACAAGATGAGAGAATTGCTGAAAAGCCCTGGTAATTTAATCGTCGACGGCTGGATGTCGGGAATTATGGCCAACAAAAATCCGCAAGTGTTAAAGGTTCTTTTGGTCTGCCAAGACGTCATTAGATACAAACGATTTGCCAAGCGAGAAAAAATAACTCTCGGTGAAGCAAAAAAAAGCGTAGAAGAAAGGCAAAATAATTGGTTTAAAAAAATCCAGCAAATTCACCACGTAATGGATACAACTTTAAACGACGAAAATACCTATGACCTAGTTATTAACACTTCCTACGTCACCCCCCAAGCCGTCGCCAAAAAAGTCCTCGAAAAACTCAACTAAAGGGGCTATAATTAAATTTATGCTTTACTCGAAGCTTTTTGGAAAAACTGTTCGGGAAGCTCCCTCCGACGCTTCGACTATTTCTTACAAATTGCTTTATCAGGGCGGATTTATCCGAGAGTCAACTTCGGGTAGGTATTTCGTTTTGCCATTAGGACAACTTGTCCAGCAAAAAATCATTGCCATCATTAAAGACGAAATGGATAGAGCGGGAGCGCAGGAAATGGTCTCGCCGGTACTCCATCCTTTGGAGCTCTGGAAGGAAACGAACCGGACAAAAACGACCGGCTTTGAACTGATGAGGATCAAGGACAGGCGAGGAGCTGAATTTGCCTTGGGAGGAACGGCCGAGGAAATGTTTGTCGATGTGGTGCGAAAATTTCAGATCAGTTATAAAGACCTTCCTTTCAACATCTATCAATTTTCCTCTAAATTCAGGGATGAATTGAGAGCGCGGGGAGGACTCCTTAGAGTAAGAGAGTTTATTATGAAGGACGCTTATTCTTTTGACGCCGATGAATCCGCGTTCAAAAAACAATACGAGGTAATGTCAAAAACATATTCGGCGATTTTTGAAAGGATGGGTTTTAAAACGATTAAAGTCGAATCAGACAACGGCTATATCGGCGGAGAATACTGTCACGAGTTTGTCGTCGAATCTGACGCCGGGGAAACGACTTATCTGACAACCGGGGACGGAAAATACGCCGCGCACCAGGACGTCGCCGTCTTCAAAAAGGATGGCAAAAATCTAAAGGAAAAGCTCGAACCTTTAAAAGAGGTTGAGGCGAACAGGGGAACAACCATGGAAGACGGTGTAAAACTGCACAATAAACCTTTATGGCAGCAAATCAAGGACGTCTTGTTCGTCGACGAAACTGGTAGATTTATTCTGGCGATAATTCGGGGCGACTATGACGTCAATGAAATCAAACTAAAACATTTATCAGGTGCAATCGACCTTCGTCATGCCACAAATGAAGAAATCAGGAAGAAAATTAATTCTGAACCCGGATTTATATCGCCGGTTAAAATTAAAGAAAGATTAAATCAACCACAAATAACTGATGAAAGAACGAAAAAAATTCAATTGGTAATTATAGCCGACGATTCTTTGCGGACTATCAAAAACGCCTACGGCGGGGCAAACAAAAAACACAAGGATTTATTCAATATGAATATTGACCGCGACTATAAACCGGACGTCGAAGGCGACATCGCCCTGGCCAAAGAAGGATACTCAACCGTGGATGGAAAAAAATTAATCGAAAAAAAAGGCATCGAGGTTGGGAATATTTTCCAACTAGGCTTTCACTATTCTTCAAAAATGAAAGGTGCAACCTACATAGATCAACAGGGTAAAGAAAAACTTTATTATATGGGCTGTTACGGAATTGGGATCGGCCGCACGATGGCAACCGTCGTCGAGAAGTATCACGATGAAAAAGGCATCGTCTGGCCCGAAGCAGTCACACCTTATCATGTCCATGTGATAGGACTCGATATGAAAGAAGGCTCGGTAAAAACGCAAGTCAATAAAATCTATAAAGAATTGGTTGATAAAAACATCGAGGTCTTGTTTGATGACCGGACCGAGGTAACTGCCGGGGAAAAATTCTCCGACGCCGACCTGATCGGAATACCGGTCCGCCTCGTCGTTTCCAAGCGCACCGGCGACAAAATCGAATACAAAAAAAGAGATTCTAAAGAAACAAAACTAATTTCACTAGACGAACTTCTTAAGCTAACTAAATAAACCCGCAGATACCTATTTTGAGGGAACGTTCGTTTGCAAGCGCAGCGGTTCCCGATAAATACGGTATCGAGGGTTTGATATAATAGTAAGTTATGAAAGTTATTGTTTCTCATCTTTCTCCCGACATCGACTCGATTACCGCCGTTTGGCTCATTAAGCGTTTTCTTCCAGGTTGGATCGACGCAGAGCTGAGATTTGTTCCCGCCGGAGCTACTCTAGACAATAAACCAGCCGACGAGAATCCAAAAATTATTCACGTCGATACCGGCCTCGGGAAATTTGACCACCACCAGAATTCAGACTACATCTGCGCCGCGTCACTGGTTTTTGACTATTTAAAAAGTCAGGGCTATCTTAAAGATAAACAAAAAAGGGCTTTGGATAAAATGGTCCGCGAGATTACCGGATTCGACCACTTTGGCGAGGTATTTTTTCCGGAATCGTTCGCCGATCGATATGAATTCATGCTCCAAAAAATCATCGAGGGTGGATTGAAATCTGTCCTGAAAGAAGACATCAACGTGGTTGAGGCCGTTTTTCCCATGCTCGACTCCATCCTCAATATTTTTATCAAAAAAAACCAGGCGGAAGAGGAAATTAAAAAAGGTTTTGTCTTCGCTTCTTTCGTAGGAAGAAGCCTCTGCATGGAAACCAGAAATGAAGAAACTATCAAACTGGCCCTGAAACTCGGGTACAAATTGGTCGTAAAAAAAGACCCGGAAAGAGGAAACGTCCGAATCAAAACTTTACCCGGAAAGAAATACGATTTGTCTCCCGTCTATATAAAAATCCTGAAAGCTGATAAGAAAGGCACTTGGTTCCTCCACGTTTCCCACAACATGCTTCTCAATTCTTCTTCTAAAAATCCCAATTTCGTTCCTTCCCCGCTGACGGTCAAAAAACTCATTGAAATCGTAAAAAGCGTATAATATATTTGGAAAAGAACCAATGGGTTCTGTCCCGAGAATAGAGAGGAGGCGCAAACAATAATTTATGGTCATAGTTACCAAAAAAAAGGGAGAATCAAAAGATAGTTTATTCAGAAAATTCAGCCGAGCCTTTATTGATGAAGACATTGCCCTCACCCTTAAAAAAAGGCAGTTTTATAAAAAGCCTTCTCTTAAAAGAAAAGAGGAAGAAAAAGAAAGAATGGCGAGACGTCGAACAAGGCGGTATAGAAAAATATGATCAATGTCATTTCTTCATCGCGGTATAGAATTAATAAGAAAAATTTAAGAAGCAAGACAGAAGAAATTCTGGCAAAACTTGATGTTGCCCAAGAATTGACCTTAAATCTGGCATTCGTGGGAAGAAATAAAATGCGGTCGCTTTCCGAAACTTACAAAAAGGAGAACGTCGCCCTTCCCGTTCTGTCTTTTCCTTATAAAGGACACGTCGTCGACAAAGCAGCGCTTCTCGGGGAAATAGTAATTTGTTATCCGCAGGCCGTCCTTTTGGCGGCGGAAAGAAACCGTAGAGTAGAGGAGACAGTTTTAACGTTGATCAAGCACGGAGTTGAAAATTTACTAAAATAGCTTAATGTTTTATCTTAAATACCGCCCGAGGACAATTGACGAAATCGACAACACGAGAGTTAGATCTATCTTGCAGAAAATTCTGGAAAGCAAAAAAATCCCTCATGCCCTCCTGTTTGTCGGCCAAAAAGGCACCGGAAAGACTTCGGCGGCGAGGATTTTTTCCAAAGCGATCAACTGCCTGAATAATAAATTTGGCGGAAAGGGTAAGGACTTCGAGCCGTGCAATGATTGTGCCAACTGCCGGGCTATTGCCAGATCTACTTTTACCGACGTCTTGGAATTGGATGCAGCATCGAATAGGGGGATAGAGGAGGTAAAAAGTCTCATCCGCGAAGTAGCCTTTTTGCCGATGTCTGGCCGCTTCCGCGTTTTTATAATCGACGAGGCCCACATGATTACTCCGGACGGTTTCAACGCCCTATTAAAAACTCTGGAAGAACCACCCGATTCCGCGGTTTTTATTCTCGCCACGACGAACCTGGAAAAACTACCAACGACGATTGTCTCGAGGTGCGTCAAAGTAAATTTTGGCAAGGGTAGAATAGACGACATCAATAACATGTTAAAAAGGATTATAAAAGCCGAGGGCCTTGTTTTTGCACCCGAAGTATTGCATTTGGTCGCCCAAAGAAGCGATTATTCTTTCCGGGATGCCGCCAAAATGATCGAAGAGATAGCGACGCAAAAAATGAAAACGTTACCCGATGTGGAAGTATTTTTGGGTCTGAAAGGGAGGAGCGACATCCTAGAAATAATTGCCGAAAAAAATTCTAAAAAAACCTTTCAGTGGATCGAAGAATTCAGAGGGTCCGGCGGAGATTTCAAGAATTTGCTGGAAGACATGCTGGATAAACTGAGGCTCCAACTCTTGATTAAAAAAGGCATCGCCGTAGAAGAAACAGAAAAGTTGAATATGACAGCAGCTGAAATCAGCAAGCTGATAAAACTTTTAATGGAAGCGTATCAACTGATGCGAGTGACTCCTATCGATTCTCTTCCGCTTGAAATTGCCGTATCGGAGTTTTACAATGTTACATAACTATGTTTAATCCTCTATCCGGCTTGGGAGATTTACAAAAACTTCAGCAACAGGCAAAGCTAATGCAGGAAGCCCTCCAGAAGGAAACCGTGGAAGTGGAAAAAAATGGCGTCAAGGTCACTGTTCGCGGCGACCAGGTGATTATGTCTATCGAGGTCGACGGCATCATCGAAAACAGGGTCGCCGAGGCGGTAAATGAAGCAATAAAGAAAACTCAGGAGCTGGCGGCGCGGAAATTAATCGAAATCTCAAGTCAACAGCCAAATGCCTAAAATTTTTTCCGGTTCGGCTAACCCGAGACTCTCCCTCGAAGTCGCAAAAATTTTAAAAATTCCTTTGTCCAGTGCTCAAGTCTTTCGTTTTGACAATTCCGAGGTCAGGGTGACTATCAAAGAAAAAGTCAAAGGCGCCACCTGTGTTGTCATTCAGCCCACCTCCAATCCGACCGACACCAATTTAATGGAGTTGTTTTTCTTTGCCGACGCCCTGAGGCGAAACGGAGCCAAAGAAATCATCGCCATGATTCCGTATTTCGGATATGCTCGACAAAATAGGGAACACCTACCGGGAGAGGCGGTATCTGTCAACGTCGTCATTCGCTTTCTGGAAGCGATTGGGTTCGATTCCGTCTATACGGTCAATTTGCACGACGAGGCAACCGAGGGAATCTTTTCCATCACTTTTAAAAATCTGAACGGCTTCTCGATTTTGGGTTCGGCGGTTGCCGGTTACCTTAAAAACGGCAAAAACACCGAAAAGGTGGCGGTGGTATCCCCCGACCAGGGAGGGGTAGAGAGGGCGCAGGTTTTTGCCGAAAATTTTTTTCATACCAGCAATGTTGACATCGTTGTTATCGAAAAAAAAAGGAATCTGGAGCGCGCCGGTCAATCAAAAGCCCTGGCTCTTTACGGAAAAGTTAAAGGTAAGACCTGCATTATTGTCGACGACATGATTACTTCCGGAGGAACCCTCGTCCACGCCGCCGAATTCTGCATGAAGCGCGGCGCAAAACGGGTGATCGCCTGCGTAGTCCATCACGATTTTTCGGAAAACGCCAAAGCCCGCTTGAGCAAGAGTCCGCTCGAAAAAATATTTATGACCAATACGATCGCCTTGCGTCCTGATCAAAAATTCAAGCAATTGGAAGAGGTCTCAATCGCCCTGCTTCTTGCAGAAGAGATCAAAAATCTGCTATAATATTTATATGTTATTCGAGAGTAGGCGTCCATCGTTAAAGCAGGCTTGCCCGACGGCAACCATTGGTTTGATTAAATTTGTAAGCGAAGCTTTTACCAGAGACGGAAGAATCACTCCGATGACAGAGAAACATGTCCATGACTGGATTGTCCGTGATCAGGCCGCTCATCGGGCGGCGCATCTAATGTTCCCTGACAGAATAAAACGTTAGAATTTATTTCTACCCTCGATCGCTTTCTTCAATGTCATGTAGTCGGCGTATTCCAGATTGGCGCCAATAGGCAGCCCGTAAGCGAGCCGGGTAATTTTGAAATTCTTTTTTAATTCAACGAGCTTGTTTTTTATGTATATCGCGGTTGCCTCGCCTTCCATGTCCGGATTGGTCGCCAGAATAATTTCCGAAGGGGGCGATTTCTTTACCCGTTCTATCAATTCCTTTATTTTTATGTCGTCCGGGCCGACGTGGTTTAACGGGTCGATTTTGCCGTGAAGGACGTGGTAGATGCCGTTATAGATATTTCCGGTTTCAAACGACAACAAATCCAAGACCGTTTCGACGACGGTAACAATATTGCCTTCTCTTTTTGAATCGTCACATATTGAGCATAAATCTTTTTCCGTCAAATTAAAACAAATCCGGCAGAACTTGGTTTTTGTCTTTAAATCGGCGATGTTTTTGGAAAATTCCTTCAAATCCTCGTCCGGCAGCCTAAGAAAATAAAACGCCAGCCGGTTGGCCGTCTTTTCGCCGATGCCTGGCAATCGCTCGAGAAAAAGCGAAATTTTTTTGAGATTGTTAGGTAATGATGACATAATAAATAAAAACCCGCAGACACCTATTTTGAGCGAACGTTCGTTTGACAAGTACCGCGTTCCCGAGAAATACGGTATCGAGGGTTTAATATTTTCATTATATTTGCACTGTTTCAACAACAACGAGCGGTTTTCTTCCTTTTTCCTTCAGGAAAAACTCTTCAAGGTTTCTTATAACGCTTCTCTTTATTTTATTCAGGTCAAGAAGCGTACCGGTTCTTGGTTTTATGGCCATTTCAACGATCTTAACCGCCCGCCCGTAGAGTTGTTCCTCTTCTTTTTCATAGACAAAGCCCCGAGAAATTATTTTCGGCCTCGTCACCAATAACCCCCGAGAATCTATGACCAGAAAAGCAAAAACCATTCCCTCGCTCGAGAGGGTTTTGCGGTCTCGCAAAACGACGTTGCCGATATCTCCGACGCCGTAAGCGTCGACGTAAATGTTTTTCGTTTCGACTTCCTCACCCGGGTAGGCCTTGTCTCTCGTAAACCAGACGGTTTCTCCTTCTTTCAGGGCAAAAACGCGATTAGTATCTCCGCCCAGTTCCTCAACTAACCGTTGATATTGTTTTTGATGACGGATCGTTCCACCGATGGGGATAAAGTATTTTGGGTTGGTAAATCTTATTAAAAATTTCAGGTCTTCCTGACTGCCGTGGCCGGACGAATGAAGTTGGTCGGCGATGTCGGAATAAACTACGTCAGCTCCTTCGTTGACGAGATCTTCGATTACGGAATAGACTTCGTTTTCGTTGCCGGGGATGGGGTCCGAAGAAAATACTATTTTGTCGCCCTTTTTTATTTTGGTAAAGGTATTTTGTTTGTCAGCCAACTTAGAAAGCGCCGAACCGTATTGACCCTGTGAACCCGCAACAATAAGACAAACTTTGTTCGGCGGCAACCGAATTAGGTCTTCTTCAGCGGCAAAGAGAGAATCGGGGATCGGCAGATAGCCGATCTCGGCGGCGAGTTTAGTCGACTGTTTCATCGACCGCCCTAAAAATACGATTTTTCTGTTGAATTTTATTGCCGCCTCGACGCACTGGCGGATCCGGGAAATGTTGGAAGAAAAAGTCGTCATGATGAACTTTCCTTTTGTCTTTCTCATTTCGTCTTCGAAAGTTTTGCCGACGATGGACTCGGACAAGGTCAATCCTTCCCTCTCCGACCCAAGGGCGTCTGACATTAGCGCTATTATCCCTTCGTGTCCGGCTTTGGTAATCCGGTAAAAATCGGGCGGCGAGCCGTATGGGGGAGTCAGGTCAAATTTGAAATCGGGTCCGTGATAAAAAGTCCCGACCGGAGATTTGATAATGACGTGGGTAGTGTCGGGAATGGAGTGGGTCACTTTGACGAATTGGACCCGAAAACCACCGTACGAGTACTCCTTTTCAAAATCCACTTTATTTACCGTGATGCGGACATTGTTTTCCTTGAATTTGTTTTCAACAAAAACACTCGTCAATTTGCTGCCTTGGATAGGAGGTCGGCCCAAAGATTCATAAAGATAAGGTAAAGCACCGATGTGATCCTCGTGGCCGTGGGTCAAAACAATCCCCCTGATTTTGTCTTTTTTATCCTGAAGGTAGGAAATGTCGGGAATAACCAAATCGACTCCGAGTTCTCTTTCTTGTGGGAAACCAAATCCGCAGTCAATTATCAGAATGTCTTTCAACCGGTCATTTTCGTAGAGTTCGTAGAGGTACATGTTCTTGGTAACGCCGACGATTCCGCCCAAAGGGACAAATCGAACTTTGTGTGTGTTCATTCAATCATTATACAATAGCATTATTATCGAACGGAGTGAGATAAAAAGACTAAAATAATACCTTAAAATATTTCGGCAAAACATAGCCTTGCCGAAATGTCTTATATCAACTGATATACTTTATTAATAATGAAAATCACCGAAGAGGCAATCCAAAAAAAACTCGCCGAAGTGATGGACCCGGAAATCAACATTTCCATTATCGATCTTGGGTTAATTTATGGCGTGAAAATGGAAAAAGAAAAAGTCACTATTACCATGACCCTGACGACGATCGGTTGCCCACTGATTTCTATGATCGAGGGGGAAATAAAAAACAAATTGAATGAAATTGGATTGACGGAGGACCAGGTTAGAATCGATCTGACGTTTGATCCGCCCTGGAGCATGGAAAAAATGACGAAAAAGGGCAAGGCGATGTTAGGAATCACATAAAAAAATGGCAAAAGGAAGCATTTTATCAGACACATTCGAGCAGTTGGCAGAATTAGGACAAAGCTCCGCCAAAAAAACCGTCAA
>MGAT01000030.1:0-2290 GCA_001789855.1 Candidatus Roizmanbacteria bacterium RIFCSPLOWO2_01_FULL_44_13
CCTCGGTTGCACGACTCCCGGAGCCTATATTTGTCCTTCGTGTTTTAAAAAATTACAGAGGATTAGAAAAACGCGTTGTCTCTATTGTAAAAGAGAAAGTTACCTCGGCCTAACCCACCCGGGCTGTTATAAAAAATTGTACATCGACGGCAACCTCTCTATTTTTCACTACGACCGGTTAATGAGAAAGATTATTAAAAATATCAAGTACCGCCTCGCCGTCAGCATTTTTAAGGAACTCGTTAACAATATTGGACCGCAATATCTTGATAGATTATTTACCAGTAAAAAGCTATTTAACGGGGCGTCAATTCAATCTATTCCTTTAACAAGGCAGAAGTTAAACTCGCGCGGTTTTAACCAAGCCGATTTAGTGGCGACGTTTCTAAATTCTATTTTGGGGCTTAAAACGGGCAATTTTTTAATCAGAGTTAAAGAGACTTTGCCCCAAGCTAACCTTTCTTCCTCCCTGAAGAGATATCAAAACATCAGGGGTGTTTTCAAATTGAAACAAGGAGCAAAGATAAAAAATAAAAAAATTATTCTCGTCGACGACGTGATTACGTCGGGGGCAACGATGCGGGAGGCGGCGCGCATCTTAAAACGCGCCGGAGCCGCCAAGGTCTATGTTCTTAGCCTTGCCAGGGGTTAACCATGATATAATAAATCAAATATGACCACGCAGAGAATAGAAATTTCCTCAAGAACGATTGTCTTTACCGTATTTTTCCTTTTGGCCCTGGGCCTGCTGTGGCAAATCAAAGACCTGATTTTTTCCCTTTTGATAGCTTTTATTATCGCCGGGGCTTTGAGGCCGGCCGTGGCTACGCTTGAAGCCGTCAAGCTTCCTCGCCTGATTGCTTCAATTGTCGTATATTTTCTCTTTCTTTTTGCTTTCTTCTATATATTTACATTAATAGTCCCGCCTTTGACCGGCGAGTTGACGACGTTATTCAAAACGCTGCCGCAAATTGCTTCTGTCGGTTTGCCCTCGGTTTCTTCTTACATCAATTTTGATTTTCTGTCTCAAAACCTTCCCGGCCTGACAAATCAAACCATCGAATTTATCAAGGGGCTTTTTGGCAACGCCATCTTTATTACATCGACGCTATTTTTCGGGTTTTATTTTATCCTGGAAAAAAACCTGGCGGAAAAACTCCTGGGCGACTTGTTTGAGGATATAGAAGTGAAAAAAATTGCCCACATTTCCGAGAGGGCGCAGAAGCGGATGAGCTCATGGTTTTGGGGTGAGGTGGCGTTGATGTTTGTCGTCGGGATTTTGACCTATATCGGCCTGACTCTGTTCCAAATTAAATATGCTTTGGCTCTGGCGGTTTTGGCCGGCTTATTGGAAGTGATTCCGACCCTGGGGCCGATCATTTCTGCCATCCCAGCGGTTCTGATCGGAGCTTCACAGTCACCTGTATCAGGCTTGTCGATGGTCGCCCTATATTTTATCGTCCAGCAGCTTGAGAACAATCTCGTCGTTCCTTTAATCATGAAAAAAGTCACCGGGCTCCACCCGATTACGATATTAGTTGCCTTGATAATTGGCGGTAAACTCGCCGGCATCCTCGGCGTGATTCTGGCTGTCCCGACCACTCTCCTTCTCGAAACAGTCATCGTCGAGTGGCAAAGACTATCTCGCTAATATGAAAACCGCCGTTCTTGGAGGAGGCATTACTGGATTGGTTGCTTCTTATTACTTGGCTAAAAAGGGCCACCGCGTAAGGCTGATTGAAAAAGAAAAAGCCCTCGGGGGCCTGGCGGTTGGAATAAAGGGAAAAAACTGGAAATGGCATATCGAGCGCGCTTATCATCATCTTTTCGCCAGCGACTCTGATATTTTAAACTTTGCCAAAGAAATTGGCTTCAAAAAGATATTTTTCCGGACTCCCGTGACCGCCTCCCTCTATGAAAATTCGGAATTTACCATTCATCAATTGGATAATCCTGTCGATTTGTTGAGATTTCCCTACTTGGGGATTTTCGACAAGGCGCGGGCCGGAGCAGTGTTGGCCTTTTTGAAGTTTTCGCCGTTCCTGCCGATCTTTGAGCGAATGACTTCCGAGGAATTTCTTAAAAAAACCATGGGCCAAAAAGTCTGGAATACCTTGTGGCAACGGCTCTTTCGGGGAAAGTTCGGGGATTATGCGGGAATTATTTTGGCTTCCTTTATCTGGGCGCGGATCAAAAAAAGAACCCGGGCCTTGGGCTACATCAAGGGCGGGTTCCAGGAATTCATCGACTATATATATACATTACTAAGAAAGCTTAAGGTCGACATACT
>MGAT01000030.1:2403-5495 GCA_001789855.1 Candidatus Roizmanbacteria bacterium RIFCSPLOWO2_01_FULL_44_13
ACCAGAGTTTTTTCGGGTTCGTATCTCTCTAAATTTAAACGCCTTAAATATCTTCATGCCGTGACGTTTATCATCGAAACAAAGCAGCCGATATTGGAAAAAGTCTACTGGCTCAATATCTGTGTGGAGAGAATTCCTTTGATGATACTCGCCCAGCACACCAACTTTGCCGAGAAGATTAATTACGCCGGACACCACCTGGCCTATGTCGGCTGGTATGTTAAAGGCGAAAGTCCTTTATTGAAAATGGACAAAAAACAAATGCTGAAGTTCGTCAAACCGGAAATTGAAAAAATTACCGGCAAAAAACTGAAGGTAATTGACAGTTATTTGTTCAAGGGTGGTTTTGCCCAGCCAATTTTTGACAAGTCTTTTGTCAGAAATAAACCGGATTTTATAACACCGGTAAAAAACTTTTATATCGCCAACCTCGACATGACCTATCCGTTTGACCGCGGAACTAACTACGCGGTAAAGTTGGGGAAAGAGGTTTCAAAATTTATCCGATAACCGGAAGCCCTCCGAAGTTTTCTTTTTTTATCTCTTTGTATTTCGGATTCTTTTTCAACGCCGGCTTGCCGCCCGACTCAACGACATAATAGGCAAATCCCCTCATTCGCTTGACCGGTTCGTAATCGGCGTGCCCCGGCATGGACGCTTCGTCCTTTTTATCTTCGAATGATACCGGGCTGTCGTCGGCGGTGACAAAATAGGTCGACCCGATATTGACAACCAGATGGCCGTAGCCGGACGGCATGTAAACGCTGTCGCCCGCTTTAACGAAGACCGCCCTGAATTCTTCGACGGCGTCGTCAATCATCTGTCCTTTGTCGTCGACCGCCAATTTCTGAAGAAGGGCGATGCCTTCTCCGTACAAAATCCAATAGGTTTCGTCTAAGTCTCCAACGTGATAGTGGCCATAGGTTTTTATGTATTCTCCGGAAACCGTTCCCGGCTCCCAGACGGTAATATTTTTTTGTTGTTTTCCGCCCCTGATCATGTAGTAATGGATTGCCGGGCCGGCGCCATCAGGATCCATTAAAACCTCCTTCATCTTCTCGTGGCTTCGCGAAGCATAGTGCTGGGGGACAAACCTAAAATCGATGTTCATGATTTAACATCATAAGAAATTTATAACTAACTTTCAATAAATGTTTTTAAAACAACCGTTCCTCCTTCTAATGGCTTTATTATATATTCAGAAACTATTTCCGGAACAAAACAAGAGTGACCTTTGCTTAAAATTATTGATCCTTCGTCCGCTTCGACGGATATTTTTCCATCTCTAACAAAAAGGTGGGAAAAAGAATTGTTGGTCGAATTAATTATTTCGTTTTCGATTTCTAGAATATCTAGACAATAATATTCTGTTGTCAGTAGGCGATTGGCCTGCCTTTTTGGAGCCATTTTTTCTAGATCGTTGTGGTCTGGATCTCTGTCTAAATATTTGAAATAATCTTCTATATGAATTTTTCTTATCGTGCCGTCGTCTTTTATCTTTCCTTTATCAAAGCTTCTTATTGTAGAAACCGGGTCCATCACGTCTTGCTGAACTTCATAGTTGACGAGTCCTTGAGGAAATCTAGGATCTTCTTCCCAAGAATGCTGGACACCTAATACTCCAGGACCGATGGAGTATTTTTTTACGACATGAACGTTAACATACTGCCACGGATTTAGCTCTTTAATAAGAGAACTTGCTCTTTCTCTTGCTTCTTCTATAGATATTTTTTTATTTTTTACCTTTAAACTTAATTCGTTCATTTTTTTATCAATTATCAAACAGGTGTTTCTATAATCGGAAAGGTCGGCGTTTTTTTTAATTCCAAAGGTCGCAACGCCGTCTTCAAGATAATAACAGGATTCCATCTTTGGCACCCATCGACCGTCTGATTTTTTTATATGGATTTGAAAAGAATTGCCCTTAGACTGGTTGATTTTTATTAGGGGGATATTTTTATAAAGAGCCGTCGCTTCGCTAAGTTCAATATAGTCTTGATTTTTTTGATAACCAGTGTCATTAAAAATCGTTGACTCATCCGGCGAACCTAATTCGCCTTTAAAATCTTCGTCTTGAGAGTCCGTGACTTTTAACAGTAGTTTTGATCCGCTAAAAAGCTCGTAACTTTGGCCAATTTTTTTCCCTAAAAAATCCTGTTTTTCGACCCAATCTTTTATGCGCAGAATGTATTCACCTCCCCAAGTCGGCTGTTCAATTAGCTTAGGAGCAATGAGGTAGGGTCGTTTTTTAGTCATCATTGTTGGAATATAAGTATAATATAAACGGCTTAAATTTAGTATAATTTATCTAAATGAAAAAGAAGTTCTTCATTTACCTCCGGGCTCTCCGCGTCAATCAATGGATGAAAAACTTGATTATTTATATCTCCATTATCTTCTCCGGACAGCTCTTTAACCCGGAATTATTTGTGAAAACGACCGAGGCGTTCTTCATATTTTGTCTTTTGTCGTCGACGTCGTATGTTCTAAACGACATCATCGACTATCCTCTGGACCGCAAACACGCCTTTAAAAAATACCGCCCGATTGCCGCCGGCGACATCTCGATGCCGGAGGCGACCTTTACCGTTTTCACCCTGACGATAATTTCTCTCCTTTTGGCGTTATTTTTCTCGATCCAGTTTTTCTTTCTTAGTTTGATTTTTATTTTGCTCCATTTCTTTTACTCATTATTTTTGAAAAAATATCCGGTGATCGACATTTTTACCATTTCGCTGTCTTTTGTCATCCGCGCCTTTGCCGGAGTGATCGCGACCGGCTTCCACCTGCCGATTTGGATGATGTTGACGATCTTCTTTATCTCCCTGTTTATGGCGACGGTGAAGCGCCACGCCGAGCTCGTCGCCCAAGGAAAAGAGTCGCGTTTTTCTCTCTATCGTTATAACGAACACTTTTTGGATTTTCTCACTTATTCTTCGGCTACCTCGGCAATTATGTCTTATTCGTTCTACACCTATTTTGAAAAATTGCCGCCGATCCAAACCTTGTTCGGCGAATATTTTTCTGCCAACTTTCCGGACCTCGAGGCGAGAAAGTTGATGATGGTTACCATTCCCTTGGCGGTTTACGGC
>MGAT01000031.1:0-1748 GCA_001789855.1 Candidatus Roizmanbacteria bacterium RIFCSPLOWO2_01_FULL_44_13
CTATATCCGGATAAGAAATCAGATTGATTTGTTAATTGACGCCGGCCCGGATCACAAAGTTCTCCAGTGTCTTGGCAAATATATGCCTTTTTGGGACAGAGAAATTGAATTAGCCTTTATTACACACGAAGATTTGGATCATTACGGCGGCTTTATTCATATTATTGACAGGTATCGGGTGGGTAAATTAATTTCCGTTGATTATAAAAATGCGGGCAAAAGCTATCAACGACTTGAACAAAAAGCCAAATCAAAAAGAATCCCGCTCGAGTTTTATTTTACTGGAGACAAAATTAGGATTCTTGACAGTTACATATTATTTTTTTGGCCGCCGGAAGGTCTAAAAACAGCAGATGATAATGAATATTCTTTGGTTTTTCTTTTTCAAGAAAAAAATTTTAAACTGCTTTTTACCGGTGATTCTTCGCCTAAGGCTTTACAGAAACTAACTAGGCTTAACACAAAAAAAGACCTCTTTCGATTAAAGAATGTCGATATCCTGAAGGTTCCTCATCATGGCTCCTGCCTGGGTCTAACTTCAAGTTTTTTGAAATTAGCAGATCCCGAGGTTGCTGTGATAAGCGTTGGGTTAGATAACTCCTATGGTCATCCGAGAAAGCAGATTTTAGATTTATTGGAGGCCCAAAACATAGAAATCAAACGGACGGATAAAAATGGTGATATAAAATTTATCCTAGAAGAATAGACTTGATTTCCTTGAAGATATTCCAACCCTCAAATCCGATCCAGCTTTCACCGACTAATTCTTTTGGCAAACCTGGGTCGAGACGAAGAATAGTAACATATTCTGATAATATTTTTCTGAACTTGTCAGTTTTTTCTTCTTGTCCGGACAAGATATCGTGCCATTTCTTGAAAAGTTCACGATAGGTTTTATCTAGATTGGATTTACCCCAAACCTTTTCAATTAAAATGTCACGGTCGCCAAAAACAGGCACACCTTCAAAGGCTTGAATATATTTTTCTTCTTCCTTTTGGGAAACTAATTCTTTTAAAATTTCTATGATCGGATGGGGTGTCAACCAGAAAGATCTGTGCCAAGGTCCAAGGCCCCAGCCTTGCATTTCGCGCCTTAGGCGATCGCGAATTTCTCGTTTTTTTTCCGGAATTTCATAGGATATGATTCTCCATTTTCCGTCCCACGTATTTTTTAGATAGCGGAAAAGGGGGAATTTAAGAGACAATTCTTCAAATCCTTTTAAGGTTAATTTATAGGTGTTTTCTGTGGCGCCCTTTTGAATAAGTCCTTCTTTTATGAGACCTGACAATGTTCCCCTAGTTTTTTGATTTAAAGTTAGGTCAAAGATTTTCTGTAGCTGTTCGTCGATCATCACTTCTAAAAAATCAACGCCCGCAATTAAAAAGAGTAAAAGCAAAATTTTCGTTCGTCTTTCTTTAACTCCCATACAACTAACACTTTAACAGACGGGGAAATTTATGTCAAGAGGAAGGCGAACTATAACCAGTTTCGTATCAGTTTAATATACTTGACAATTTATCTTTATATCTTCATAATGAATTATTATCATGAAAATTAAAAGAAAACTTCTTCGAAAATTTTTTATTTTTATAATCGTTATTTTTCAATCAAGTTATCTTTATTTTTTTAAAGTTCCCTCTTTAATCCCAGGCGAAACGGCAAACTTTACCAACGCTTCCGATACTCTGAGCAACTCTCGTATTTCCTATCGCGCCGGAGTGGCAACGGGCGCGTCATCGTCACAAAT
>MGAT01000031.1:1762-3151 GCA_001789855.1 Candidatus Roizmanbacteria bacterium RIFCSPLOWO2_01_FULL_44_13
CTTCAGGTAATGCGGACAACGACACCGATCATCTTTTTCCAAACGACGTAGTTTGTTTTGCCGGAGGAGATCTAGATGGTTGTTATAGTCAAGCCACTTATACCGTTGCCAATATTGTTGACGGCACTAATTTTAATTTCACTCCGGCCCTTGGAGGAACTGCCCTTGGCGCTAATGATTATGTTATAGCTACTCAATCTTCAACCCACACGATTGCCTTTACTTTGGCTAATGCCGTTCCTGCAGACGGAGATATTTTGATTACAATCCCTTCAATTGACATCACCGGGAAAACCAACGATGGCTTTCCGGATACCGCGGCATCGGTTGCCACCAACGGATTTGATTTAAACAGTTTGGCAGTGGGTGACGTTTCTGCGGCTTCGAGCGGCTGTACTAATAACTGGAACGCTACCGAAACCATTGCCGCGGGCGACGCCTCAAGTGATCATACTATAAGAATCGACCGTGAGACCGATTCTTGTGCCGCTTCCTCAACGATTACCGTGACGGTCGGCAGCACCAATAAACTGATTAATCCTGCTCCTATTACCACCGGCCACACCCAAGGAGTAGCTGACGTTTATACTATTAATGTTAAAACCAGAGACGGATCAGACAATACTCTCGACCAGAGCAATATTAAAGTTGCCGTTATCGAGGGAGTCTTGGTTTCGGCAACCGTTGATGAAACCTTGTCATTGACGGTTGGCGGAGTATCTAGCTCAACTTCGGCCTGCGGACAAACGACAGACGTGACAACAACGGCGATGTCGGTTCCATGGGGAACCATTTCCAGTTTTGCCGCTTTCCAGGAAGCCGCCCAAACCGTGACAGTTTCCACCAATGCCGACGCCGGATACAACGTGAAAATAGACGAAAATGACCAAATGGGTAAAAACGGCGTTACTTGTACAGGAGCAGCGGCCGGAGAAGCGGAAAACTGTATCCAGGATACAACTTGTGACGGCGCGGCGTGTGATGAGGATACCTCGGCTGACTGGACGAGTACAAGCGCTTATGGCCTGGGTTTCTCTTTGGCTGATGTTTCCGGATCAGACGCCTCATTCCTTTACAACGAATCTTCACGGACGTTTTCTAGTCGTCAATTTGCCGACCAGGAAGTTCCGGAGACCAAACAAAATATTATGGAAAATACTGGGCCTGTTGCTGCTTCTCAATCATATATGTGTTACCGACTGAATGTTTCTGCCACCCAACCGGCCGGTTATTATTTCAATAAAGTCAGGTACACTGCTACCGCTACATTCTAAATATGAAAAAAATTTTGCGTTTCACTGGATTCCTCATTGTCGTTTCTCTTCTCCTTGGAATGACAAAAGCAGTTTTTGCTCAGCAATCTTTACCATTAATGGTTTTGCCATCGCG
>MGAT01000031.1:3174-3863 GCA_001789855.1 Candidatus Roizmanbacteria bacterium RIFCSPLOWO2_01_FULL_44_13
AATCGGACGATCCCGTCTCCGGTTTTTTCCGGACGGCCGATTTTATCGTCGAGGATAAAAAGGGAACGCCGCGCCTGATTGAAAATGCCGACGAGGCCCCAACCAGATTTGCCGCTTCAAATTGGTTTACTATATTTTACGACCGGGCTACTTTGCCGGCCCATGACAAGGTCGATCTGCAAACAACGATTGATGTTCCTCTTGATGCCCGTCCGGGCGGACGCTATGTAGCGGTATTTTTTGAGCAAGGCACGCCGGCCTCACCTCAAGCATTAGGAGCGCGCGAAGAAGCTGGATTATTGAGCGCCTCTAGAATCGCCTCCCTTGTTTATATCAAGGTCGCCGGACCGATTACAGAAAAGGCTTTGATTTCCCGGTTCTTTGCCCCGGTCTTTTTTGAATACGGCCCGATCAAGGTTGAAACCGACATTATGAATCGCGGCGACTACCACATTATGCCCAATGCCGTCTTGAGTTTGAATAATATGTTTGGCGGCTTGATCGATCAAAAGCGCCTCAAGGATCAAAATGTCTTCCCTGATACTTCACGAGCTTACGAAAATGAATTGGGAACAAAGTGGATGGCCGGCCGGTATAAAATTAATCTTTTGGGCTCGTATGGTGACCAGGGACAGGCTTTGGATGCCAGTATCTATGTTTGGGTCTTTCCTTGGCGCGTTGCGGTCGCA
>MGAT01000031.1:3924-4286 GCA_001789855.1 Candidatus Roizmanbacteria bacterium RIFCSPLOWO2_01_FULL_44_13
TCAAAGAAACTACTTTGGAGCAAGAATTGGAAAAAGAAAAAGCCGAGATCGAACGCCTCAAAGAAAGCCTCCGCCGCCGAAAGGATTAATCTATAATAATTTTATATGCGGCGTTTTCTAGTCTTGTCTGCTTTTTTGATTTTGCTCCCCTTTCAGTTGATTTATTTATTTGTCAAGGAAGACAATTCGGCGCAAAATTTCGTCGCCGGCGTTCAAACAATTCGGCCGGATGAGGTTTTGAACTGGGTCGGCATTGGTGACTATAGATTTGTTCTCTTTGGTTATACTTCGCCTCAAGCCGAAGTCTATTTCAGCGGCCAGGGTATCTCCGATCAAACCGTTTCCGATAAAACCGGCTATTT
>MGAT01000031.1:4292-6211 GCA_001789855.1 Candidatus Roizmanbacteria bacterium RIFCSPLOWO2_01_FULL_44_13
TGAGAACCGTTTTTCCCCTTTTTCGCCCCGTGAGGCCTGTTTGAGCTCCAAAGATCAATTTGGGCGAATAAGTTCGCCCATTTGTTTGCCTCCTTTCCCTGTCAAATATAACGTATCGATTGGCCCGGTTCTCATTCCACCCACCGTTTCCCTGGATAAAAATGTCTATTATATGGATGATGAAGTTCTCCTTACCGGACAAACTATTCCTAATTCTGAAGTCAATCTATCGGTCTTCACGAAAGAAGGAAAATTGTTCTCGACAAGCTTCGCTTTAATTAAGCCTGTAGAGGCTTTTTCCTTCCCAGATTTGACCGCCAGAAGCGACTCCTCCGGTAATTTCAGTGTTTCCCTACCCTCGGCTCGGCCGGAATCATTCCGTCTTTTTGCTCAAACAGATTTTAATAAACAAGAGTCGGGCGAAAGCGTGAAGCTCAACTTCCAAATTTACCCAATATGGATGATTATTGTCCGTTTCTTTCTCTTCCTGATTGCCGCCATCAAATCAAGGCTGTTGGAGATAATCATCGCCGCCGAGATTATCTACCTGGCCCTCTCTTTTTTTAAGATGATGGAAAAGAAAAACCGCGCCATTATCCTTAGGCCAAGCGAAGAAATTAGTATCTATGAAGAGCCTTCTGTTTTAGTTAAAACTCAAGTGGGCTTTTTGAGTTAGCGCCGTATCATCGGCTTTTACCTCGAGATAGTATTCTCCCGCTCGGCTGGCGGAGACGTCAAAATAGGCTTTTCCGTAGCTGTCTGTCAAGCCCTGGATCGATTCGATGTTTAGGGCCGCATTCGGAGCAAGAAAAACTTTTTTGCCCAATACCCCCAGTCCTTGGTTATTTAGAATAAAGACCGTCACTCTTATTTTTTCTTGTCCGTTGGCTCTGGCTTGAAGAGGTGTCACAAACACATAGGAGTTGTCAATTGAAAAAGATGCCTGTGAAACCGTGGCCCGACTACTGAAGAACTTTACTTCATAGAGCCCAAAAAATAAACTGAACCCAATTAAGATAAGCACTAACAAGAGAAGAAACGGAAGAGCTTTTTTCATCTATTTTTATAATAAATGATTTCATCTGTCGTTGTCAACATGCCTATTTTTATACTATAGGTAGAGTAACTTAAATATGCCTTACCATACATATAGTTTTTAGAGCCATAAAATAATCTATATTTAAATAAGGAAAAATTATCAATTCATTACTCTGTTTGCCAAATACCTGTTTTGTCAAAAAAATCGGCTTCGAAAAAAAATTTTTCGTTTAAATTTCAAATCACTAGCTCATTTTTAATCAACAAAAAATTATTACCCAATGTTTATCGAAAAATTAGTGTTCATCATTAAAAATTTTTCTGAAAAATTATCAAGAAATTCTAAAATATCAAAAAAGTACTGATTTTTGCGTTAACCGTACTATAAGACTATTGATGTATATTGATATATTAACGTAAGTAAAAATATTTTGCGGTAATTGTATTAAATATAATTAAATAATCTTATAGGACTTTATAGGTAATAGATGATAACTATATCAGAATACTATTAAAATACCTCTTGACAATTTACTAAAGGTTACTTTATTATGAAATTGTATGCAAAAAGGGTATAATCTATATAATGTTGAGCCCCAATTCAGAAAATTTTTAGTAGCGGAAAATATTTCTGCCATTTCTCTAAAAAATTACCTTTCCGACTTCAGACATTTCGCCGGATGGCTTGATTTCTACCTATCTTCTCATTCCGTCATCCCGAGAGACCACTCCGTCATCCTGAGCGAAGCGAAGGATCCAGATGCAGGAATCATCGTAAGCGTTCTTACTCCGGAAATTTTATCTGAATATCGAGGCTATTTAGTCGAAAACAAATTCCCCCATAAGACTATTAATCGTCGTCTCTCAACAGTCCGTAGATT
>MGAT01000031.1:6793-8886 GCA_001789855.1 Candidatus Roizmanbacteria bacterium RIFCSPLOWO2_01_FULL_44_13
GGACGGAATATTTTCGACTTTGATTGGTGGATCGGGCTATTCCCCCACTCCGCCCCAGGACGTCTGTGGTAGCGAAATCGATTCATCGGTCTTTTCCGAAAATGCCAATGTCTATCTTGGGGTCACAGTTGCCTCCGATTCGGAAATGACCCCCAGACAGCAAATTGCCAATGTCGGGTATGCCATCAATGCCGAAACATTACAAGGCTTTCCACCGGGGACAGGTACGTCAACCGTCCCTTATATCAATTCTGATGGCGATGTGCTAATTGCCGCCAGCAATCCTGATATTGCTTCAACTTACGCATCCTCAACTTTTACAATATCAAGTGCCAATGCCACAACCATTCAATCGGCCGGAACCGGTGACATAGTTTTACAGGCAACCGAATCGGGAGCAATTAGTTTGAGGACCGGAGGAAGTACAAGCACCTATACTCAACTATACGTTGATACAGAAGCAAATGGAGGAAATGTTGGCATAGGGACCATCACTCCTCTTGAAAAATTGGACGTCAATGGCAATGCAACGGTTTCTGGCAATTTGACTTTAGCCGGAGGCGCAAGAACGATTGCTTCCCGCGCCTTCAATCAATTGAATATCGGCGATTCGCAAACCGGTGACATATTACTTTCACCAGGAACAGGAAAACAAATAAGATTTTTTAACACCTCAAACTATATTGATTCTTCCGGAAATATCGTTATCGACGGGACGACGACTTTTAACGGAATTGAATATACCTGGCCTGCCACAATTTCTACTAACGATTACGTCCTTTCTGCCCAAACCGACGGCACTCTCGCTTGGGTTGAACAAACCGGTGGAGGTGGGGGCGAATCTTTATGGACAATTACCAACGGATCAATTTATCCTTTAAACTCTACGGTCGATCTCTTTGTTGGAGGAACGGCAACCACTTCGGCAAAATTCAAGGTTTTAAATATAAATTCTGGAACGCCAACCGCTTCGATTTCGGGAACAACTTCAAATGTTGCGACATTTGTCGACGGCAATGGAAATATTTCCACAACAAATAGAGCGGACTTAGTCTTAGGCAATTCATCAATCTATAACTCAACCGGAAACATTCTTTTAAATCCAAACGGGACCGGCAATGTGGGAATAAGCGATACGGCTCCTGCTTCCCTATTTAGTGTGGGAACGGGAGGCTTATTCCAAATAGACAGTAGTGGGAGAATTGTTAGCATAGATGGGGTCGCTCATACCATAGACGACGCTTCGGGCGATCTGACTCTTACTTCCAACTCCACTACTATTTCATTAAATGACAATACCTCAGTTGTCGGAACTCTCACTCTACCAAATAGCAATACCTTAACCGGCGTCACCAATTACACTCAATTCAGCAACGGTTTATCGGTCGGAGGTGGAACGACATACTACCTTGATGCTTCGGGCAACTTGAATGCCAACAATGTATTGACCGGAGGAACAACGAGAATAGACCCGTCGGGAAATCTAACCGACATCGGAACCACCGAATTCAATGGTATAACTTACACCTGGCCGGGCTCTATCGCAGTTAACGATTACGTCCTTTCTGCCCAAACCGACGGCACCTTGGCCTGGGTCGCCCAAACGGGAGGTGGAGGAACCTCCTGGTGGACGGTTGATAACGGCGCGCTCTATCCTATAAATTCAACGTTAGACGCTTTTATAGGAGGAACGGCGACCACTTCGGCCAAGTTTGCCTTCCTCAATGTTAACTCGGGCACCCCAACCGCAAGTGTTTCCGGGTCGGTCTCTGATGTTGCCACCTTCATCGACGGGAACGGTAACTTGTCGACCACAAACAGGGCCGACTTGGTCTTAGGAAATTCTTCAACTTATAATTCCACCGGAAACATTCTTTTAAATCCAAACGGTACTGGTAATGTGGGTATTGGAACAATCGGGCCCGATAGAAAACTCGACGTTCTTGACGCCAGCAATCCCCAATTGCGTTTAACCCAAGCCGATGGAACTGTTTACGCTGACTTTCAGATTGATAGTAATGGTGATCTTCTTGTTAATGTCGACGGACAAACTAATCAATTAGTACTAGATAATGACGGAAGCGTTGGAATAG
>MGAT01000031.1:8896-10191 GCA_001789855.1 Candidatus Roizmanbacteria bacterium RIFCSPLOWO2_01_FULL_44_13
AAACTAACTATTCAACAAGACAGCGTTGCCGATTTATTCGGCGTCTATGACGGAGCCAATAACACTTCTTTACTTTTGGCCGACGGCGGAACCGCTACTTTTAAACCAACCGCCTTTGATAAAGTCTTCAACTTTGACGGCGGAGTTACCTACACCGACAACACGACCGAAGCCAAAACAATCAGCGGCACGCCTTTTACTCTTTTGGCTGATAGTAACGATTATTTATATCTTGGTCTCGATCATAAATTTGCGACCGTATATTTTGATATTGCGAACGCTTTGGTCGCCACCGGACAAGCCCTTGTTTCCCAATATTGGAATGGTTCGACCTGGACAACTTTAACCGTTACCGATAATACTACTATTTTTACCACGGACGGAACGATTACCTTTACAGCACCTTCTGACTGGGCGACAACGTCTGTCAGTAGCCAAACCAAATATTGGGTTCGTTTCGGCATTACTTATTCGGGGCTCACAACAGCCCCAACTGCCTATTCGGTCTCCCCGACTACCGGAACACGGCTTTCCCTTTATGCCCAGTCTGGAGATGTTACTCCTGCTTTCTCTGTTACTGACTATGGACGGGTTGGAGGACTATATTTTGTCGACAATGACGATGTTAACTACGGCATTGACCCTGCCGGAATCAGTAATTTCGGCGGCTATTCTCTAAAAATCACGGGTGGCGCTTTATTGGCATATGATTCCGGTTTGGTTGGAATAGGAAACCAAACGCCGGTTGGCAAGCTCGACGTTCTCGGACAGGTCACTGGAAAAGCGCTGACGATTTTGAACGAATTGGGAGACCAGGCAATCTTTACCGCCTCGGCATCAGGGGTAACTAAATTTGTCATCAATAATGACGGAAGTATCAGACTGGCGACTGATATTGCTTCGACAACCAACACTCAGGAAGGAACGATTTTTTATGACAACGACTCTGCCGGATCAGCCGCGACCGACCATTTATTTTTAAGAGGGAGTGACTCGGCCTGGCACCGGATCGCTTTGGATATGACGAAATATTCCTCAACGGCCGCCAATATTACTAACCAAAGTTATATCCAAGTTGCCCATAACCAAAACACCAATGACCTGTCTTTGACCGGTTGGTTTTACGATACAATTACTTCTCTTTGGAAAAGTATAACCGACAGATTTGCCACCATCAAGCGGGCATTGGATAACGAAAATAATCCGGAGTTTACTCAAAAAAAGAAGGTTTCTTCCGTGGGGCTTCAGTACAATAAAGATTCCACCGGCTCCGGCTCAGACGGCGCCATCACGGT